>JASEJL010000093.1 GCA_030016465.1 Patescibacteria group bacterium
TAAAATCTATGTTTAAGGAAATCAACCAAAATTCCTTCTTTGGCAATTTTCTTTACCAGCAAGTAATTCCTCAAGATCACTTTTTAAGAAAACTCAATAAAGTAATTGATTTTTCTTTCATTTGTTTCAACACTAGAAAGATCTTCAATTCCTATTTCTGAGACTTCCCCAACTTCGGCATCGGAAGTGGTAGTCACCACAAATAAAACAGAATATGAGCAAGGCGAAACTATTAAGGATAACCATAAGAAATAATTTAGATGAAAGTATTTTTTCTCATGCCGCAAGTATAAGTCCTGTTTTTTCAATAAAGCACATCGAAAGAAAGAAAACCAATGGAAGTTGGGAAAAGTTGTTTGCACATTGTCAATACCCCCACTGTATGTATAAGATAGATATTCCAAGAGAGATAAAACCTAATCAATCCGTAACATTTGAGTGGAAACCGTTGATTTATATTAATGGAACCAGAAAGACTGTTCAAGTAGGTGCCGGTGTATATCGCCTTGAAATCCTTTATCAGATTAGAAGGGGTTCTACATCAAAAAGTTGGGAGTGGAAAACAGTTTACTCCAATGAATTCACGATTAAATAAAACTTTCAGCGGGCTCACAACTCAAATTGCTTTGCAATTTGGTCCTAACGGACTCGCACAACAGCGATTAAGAAGAAAATTCTTGCAGAATTTTTCCAAATTTGCTTCACTTCGTTCCGCAAACTTCTCTTAATCGTATACGTTATACGCAATTCCGCCCCGAAGCTTTGAAGGGGTAGAATATAAAAGGTCGTAAAGTAATTACTAATTAAACCAAAAGGTGGTTAAAAAATCGTGAACCCTCTTATTATTATTTTAATAATTGTTGCGGGAATAGTTTTATGGGTAGTTTTCACTTATAACCGCTTGGTTACTTTGAAAAATCGGGCAAAAGAAGCCTGGGCAGACATTGATGTTCAGTTAAAAAGAAGATATGATTTGATTCCCAATTTGGTGGAAACAGTAAAAGGTTATGCAGCTCATGAAAAATCAGTTTTAGAAAATGTTACCACAGCTCGAGCTAAAGCAATTTCGGCTGGACAATCAGGAGACCCTCAAAAAATAGCTGAAGCTGAAAACTTTTTAACCGGGACTTTAAAAACCCTTTTTGCCGTAGCTGAAAATTACCCCGATTTAAAAGCCTCACAGAATTTCTTAGAGCTCCAGCGAGAACTCCGAGATACTGAAGATAAAATTCAGGCAGCCAGAAGATTTTACAATACTAATGTCCGTGATTTGAATATCAAGATTGAAAGCTTCCCAGCCAATATTATCGCTAATCTTTTCAGATTTACCAAAATGAATTTCTTTGAAATTGAAGAAGCAGCCGCCAGAGAACCAGTATCTGTGAAGTTTTAGAAATCAATTTTCAAATGGCAACTCTTTACACTCACGCTGAATCAAATATTCGCAGAACCTGGCTGTATTTGACAGGGTTTTTGGTGTTGGTTATTGGTATAGGGTGGCTAATTAGTTATTTGATGGAATCATCAGCAATTTTGTGGATTGCCGTTATTTTAAGCGTTTTAATGAGTTTTTTTAGTTATTGGAATTCTGACAAAATTATCTTAGCAATAAGTAAAGCCAGGCCCATTGAGAAAAAAGATAATCCGGAACTTTATCGGATAGTTGAAAACCTCTGCATAACTGCCGGCCTTCCTCTACCTAAAATCTGTATTATTGAAGAGGCTCAGCCTAATGCTTTCGCTACCGGTCGAGATGCAAAACATGCTGTCGTGGCAGTAACCCGAGGATTACTTGAGCATCTTGATAAAACTGAACTTGAAGGAGTTATCAGTCATGAATTAGCTCATATCGGGAATAAAGATATGTTGCTTTCAACTATTATTGTGGTTTTGGTTGGTATGGTGGTCATAATGACTGATTTTTTCTTTAGAGTAAGTTTTTGGGGAGGCTTTGGCCGACGGGATAGCCGAGAAGGAGGACAAATAAGATCGATTATGTTTTTGGTTGCCTTGACTTTGGCAATTTTAGCGCCTCTTTTTGCGACCTTAATCAAATTAGCTATTTCCCGAAAAAGAGAATTTTTAGCTGATGCCACTGGAGCTCTTTTAACTCGTTATCCTGAAGGTTTAGCCCGGGCTTTAGAAAAAATCTCTGCTGATCCTACGCCTTTGAGGGTGGCCACTGACGCTACCTCTCATCTTTATATTGTCAATCCCTTTCGAGGTAAAGAACAAGAATCTTGGTTTCATAAACTTTTTATGACTCATCCACCAATTGAAGAAAGAATAAAAGCCTTGCGAGGAATGTCTATTTAAGAATGGTACTGGTGGGTAAAATGAAATTTGAAGCTTCTTACAAATTATTAGAGAGTGGAGAATTGGAAAAAAGGATAGAAAGACTTTACCAGATTTTGGAATCTTGTCAGCTCTGTCCAAGAAAATGCCGAGTTAACAGATTAAAAGACCAAAAAGGGATTTGCCGAGCAGGAAAAAATCTAATGGTTGCCAGTTATCATCCCCATTTTGGCAAAGAAGAGGTTTTAGTTGGACCTGCACCAAAATTTGGTGGGGGATCAGGAACAATTTTTTTGAGTTATTGTAATTTAAGATGTCTTTATTGTCAAAATTATGAGATTTCCCATCTGGGAAGAAGAAAAAGTGATATAAAGATAGAATAACTTAATTCTGTTGATTTTTGTTACTATTCCAGGTCACAGCAGACCTTAATTTTGCAAAATATTTTTAATCAAAAAGGAATTAGTATTGAAAAGAGTTTAAAAATTGAGGAAAGGGGTAATTTTGCCCCCTTTTTCTTTATTACGCATTAAGTTTATTGTTTTAGGGTTTTTTAAAACCTTTTTTCACTCTACCTAATTTTACCAAATTTAGGAGCTATAAAGGTGTTACCAATGTATTTCATCATCTTCACATTGTAAATTGTAAAATTGAAAATTGAAAAATTGTAAAATGCTTAAGCATTTTACAAAGCTTCTGCCTCAAAATGAAACTTAATGCTTTTTAGTCCAGGAGCAACTCCTGAAT
>JASEJL010000094.1 GCA_030016465.1 Patescibacteria group bacterium
TTTAGAGGAGTTTGGGGTTCAGGTTCTGGCCGGGCAACGCCAAAAGGTCGAGCAACAACTAACCTTAACAATTAAATAATTTACCCCCGATATTGTCTTAGTTTTTCTGAATTTCTGTTGGAAAACGGGGGTTACTTCACTCCCCCCTCTGGCAACTAATGTCGACCCGGAGTGGATTAAAAAATAGCCTTAATTTTTAAAGGACAAAACCTATGAGCGAAAAATTTACACCAGAAGGACGCGAAATTCCTCAACAGGAAGCAAAACTCTTTGATTTGAGTAAAGAGTTATACGAAGGTGGCAAGGCCGATATTTCAAAAATTAGAGATTATGTGGAAGTTGCAAGACAAAAAGGCGTTACTGACGCAGAACGCCTTGATTTAACTGGCGGAACGATGGGGGCAATTTACGCCGCCGTTTCCGCGGAAGCAGGTAAACCCGGATCTAAGGTTCAGGAGTTTGCTTTCAATAACCCCGGACGGGAAGGGCGATTGATTTTATGGTCGCCAGAAATTTCGAAATCTGCGCCAGAAAAACCAAGAAAATCGTTGATGATTGAAGCTCCGGCCTCAACTATTGATCCCGAAGCTCCACAAGAAGTTTTAGATTTGCGGTTAACATTTGCCGATGACCCAGAAGCAATGCAACAAATGGCTGACCCTAGAAAGGCAGGGGAATACATGAAAGAGATTATTGCTCAAATCAGAGAACTGAAAGAAAAAGGCGTTAGGACAGTAAGAATTACCGGAATTCCAATGTGGCTTGTGCAAGGGGGTACTTTATAGCTGCGCGCGAAGGAATGAAGCGTCTGATAAGATATACACTATCCAACGAAATGATAGTTTATGACGCTGAAAATCCAGCAATGGTTGGAAAAACTGAACTAAAAACAGCAAAAGACATCATGGTTAATCTTAGCGATAAGGAAATTAAAGATATTGGTCCAGTTCGTTCTGGCCGCGAACTGCAAAAAACTTTGGGTGTTGAACTATCAAGAAATAAAATTGAATTATCAGGAGTAAATTTAGACAAAGTACCGGCTCATATTGCTTTGCGAATGTTCGACAGTCTCCATCCGTTCTCAAGCTCTCTGAAGTTGGCTGGGGTTGAGATATTTCAGCACCTTGATCCCAGGACACGCGATCTAGTTCCAAAAACAAAGGAAAGAAATCCAGAATTATTACCAAAAGAAAGGCGTAGGCCTGTTACGCTTGATGTTCATACTGTTCTTGAAAAAAATGAGAATGATCCAGACAAGACTGCGCTAGAGCTGGCGAAAGAAGCGGTGAACAAGCCAAGTGAGCTAATTTTTTCGGGAATTACCAACGCACTTGAATTGGCAATTGCTGGCAAGGTAGCCCATGAGGCACATGGGCTTATTGAAAAATTGTGCTACCGGGGTGATGAAGGTGAGCAGGTCGTTAAATCTTGGAAAGTTGTTAAATCTTGGAAACCGGAGACAAAAGAGCAGAAATCATAACCTCACCCTTCGCTCAATTTAAGGTCCTGCCATCCGAAAAAATTGCTGAGGTTTCCAGCAGGCGGGCAAAAAGGAAGGAAGTCTGAGTGTCATCTCCACCAGGAATTTTGCCCGCCTGCTTATCTCCGCGCCAAAGACGCCACTGGGGTGGGAGCGGCTCTGCTTTCTTGTTTCGTCAAGAGGAACAAAGTAAAACATTTTTCAATTCCTTTTAGAAGAAAAATAGTTGCGCACCAAATCAAAAAAATGTGAAGAAAACTTTTTTGCGGAATAGCGAGCGAATCGAGCGGCGGCGGGCCGGAACGTCAATTTCGCTCAAAGAAATTTCGCGCAAAGTTTAGAATATTCCACGCTTTCGGATATGTCAACCTTTCCGCCTTACCGCTTCGTGTAATTGTTCGGAAGTTCGTGGGTGCCATCTAAATCATTAGTCTCGAGCTAGTGATTTTTGATTGGAACAAGGATAAAATAGAGTTAGAATAATACATTCACCAATTAAACATAGCTTTTCCCTGGGAGCTAAACCTCATAGTTTATCTACAATTTCCCAGAAACCTATGAAATACAATATTACTCTACCTCAATTAGAAGTTTTTTGTGATTTTAAATCAACTAAAATATGCACTCATTGTGGATCGCCAAACACCATCAGGCATACTAGAGAAGTTTCAAGAATTATCCGAGATACTAAAATTAGATTTCTTGAAAGACAAAGAAGATATTGTAAAGATTGCCAAAGAACCTAATACCTAAACCTTTGAAGCCAAGAAGTTTGACCAATTAGTTACTACTCTAGGTTAGATTACCATTCCAACAACAAAAGAGGAATTCCTATCTTTTTCAACTACGAACTTCTGAACAATTACGGTACCTGCCATCTTTTGTTGTTTAATAACTTACTAAGGACCAAGATATTCATTTTTAATCAGTATATCTTAGTCCGTTTATGGTATCAATTCCCAAAATCAATTCTTTTTTTCCGTTCCTAAAAAATCACGCCAATTTTTCCATTCGTCTTTGTATACCCTCCGAGGATCACTTGGAAGTCCTTTACCTTCCTTATATCTTTGAAAATATTCTTTTTGACTCATTATATTCAATGTCTTAACTATTTTTTTTGCCTCTTCAAAAGATAGGAATTCCAAAGGCTTTTCTTTTCCTAAAAAATCACGCCAATTTTTCCATTCGTCTTTGTATACCCTCCGAGGATCACTTGGAAGTCCTTTACCTTCCTTATATCTTTGAAAATATTCTTTTTGACTCATTATATTCAATGTCTTAACTATTTTTTTTGCTTCTTCAAAAGGTAGGAATTTCAAAGACTTTTCTTTTCCTAAAAAATCACGCCAATTTTTCCATTCGTCTTTGTATACCCTCCGAGGATTACTTGGAAGTCCTTTAACTTGCTTATATTTTTGAAAATATTCGGCCGAACTTTTTATACCTAAATTTCTAACTACTTCTTTTGCCTCTTCAAAAGATAGGAATTCCAAAGGCTTTTCTTTTCCTAAAAAATCATACCAATTTTTCCATTCGTCTTTGTATACCCTC
>JASEJL010000095.1 GCA_030016465.1 Patescibacteria group bacterium
TAATATAACCTTGAAGGATAGGTTTGATGGGAGAATTATAGTGGAAGAGAAACCTTTGGTAAGACTAGAAAAAGTTAACTGTCACTAATTTAGAACTCCATTTTTCCAAAAAAAGTCTTTTATCGCGTATGATCGTTTGTATCTATTAAGTGAACTAATCGGCATCTCAGTTGAAACTATATCATTAAGAGGGACACAAAATACCTCAAGGGGATTGTCAGGTTTGCCTCTCAATCCAACCACTATAAACACAGGGATGCCCCGCTCTTCAGAAAATTGACGGTATCTTGAAAGCTGATCTTCTTTCGCCAGGTATACCGCACTCTCATTGTAAAGTGCTGAATAGTATGATGATGAGCGATATTTGCACTCTACAGCAAACCTCTCTTTTGAAGGATTATAACGAATCGTTAAATCTGGATTTTTATTACTCTCAACGTAAAATCCTCTCGTTTTGTCGAAATTATCCCGTGTCCAGTCTTCAATCGTGTAATAACTGTTGAAAAGACTTGCGATATATCGTTCAAACAGTTTTCCTTCTTCAAACCTCCCCTGATCTTCAACAGAGGAGAATTCGGCTCTTTTTTGTTCTACAGAATACTTGTTTTTTGGCTGTTCATGACTTAAAGAATCGGACTTAGTAATATTATAACGTTGAAGGAGTGCGATAATGCCGGCGGCTAAGAGTAACATAAAAAGCAGAGATGGTTGGTAAATTATTACGATTAAAAGAACGGCGATGATTGAAAAAATTAAGATAATATTTATGAGTGGTGAATTACCTCCGCCATTCTTATTGCTCATATAGGGGAGTACAAATAGAAGGTATTAAACATTATTAGATTAGTTTCCGTGGCTGTTTCGTAGTATTTCATCCAGATTTGGAATAAAGGGTAATGCTTTAAGATATTCTTCTATGGCAAACTCGACCTTCTCCAGTTAAACGCCATCCCCGCATTTGACTGCCCTCTGCTATGCATAAAGTTCACTTATTATGGATAGGGGTACTATCAATGTAAATAATTTGCATAATGATTAGGAGAACAAGTCAAATGAGTAATAAAATTATTGTATTTTATTACTTTTCTCTCTGTTACACTTCTGACAAAGCAGTTGTACATTATTCTCTGAATTGCTTCCTCCCTTACTTACAGGTATAATGTGGTCAAACTCCAGATTTCTTTTGGAGTTACACTGTACGCATCTCCCCCCATCTCTCTCCCAGACTCTTTGTTTAACTTCTGATGGTATGTATCTCGAAACTTCCGGTTCTAATTGAGTATCAACGGGAATTTTATCGATAGGTATTGGGGGAAATAGGGATATATCGAACAACCCGAATATTATCCCAATGGCCACGAAAATTAAAAAAATGAGTGTATAATTCTGTTCAATCCAAAGCATAATTGGAAAGTCACGACTACCAATAAAAAATAGATTGAATAAATCAATTGATGCACCGACTAAAATTCCTATAGTTACGGCAACAAACCCTATTACAAATCCAGCTCCTCCGTAAAGAAGTCCGTGTAAAACATCCTCGAAAATTGCAAATGCTCCTTTTTGGAATGACGGACTGAAAAAAATGTAAAGAATAATTCCGAGAATAAGAATCAAAATAGGAATCCAATAGTGCTTTACGAAAATTTCATTCAAAAAACCCTTTTCTAACGGCGAGGGACTCATGGATACAAAAGTTATTGAAGCCGTTATTGGTGGTTGAGGAGCAGTTGTTTGGATTGGTGTTGAGGGCTGACCATTCAACCCCTTAACATAATGGGATTGAATCTCGTTATTTGTCAGAGCTCGAGGATAGACAGCAAATTCATCGATGAATCCCACGAAATAGTGTTCTGATGCCCTTTTTCCAATACTATGTGGGGAAGTCCATTGAATAGGAAAAGAATCTGTTTGTTCTGTATCTAAAATCCCGTCGACGTATAATCTAATATTAGTTGAGGTAGTCCCTTCATCACTCGCAACGAAAACGATGTGATGCCAGTTTCCATCACCCACATTCTTAATTGAAAGGATGTATGCGCCACCTTTATTAACACACCCTGAAAGTTGTCCATCAGATCCAACGAAAAGATTTGGCGCATACTTGTTATCTTCTATAGCCCCACCGAAAATTGTTTGAATTTGTGGTGTAGATGTCTTTATCCATGTCTCAATTGTAAATGCATTGAGAGGGCTTTGTGGCAGATTAATATCAACATACCCTTTTCCGTTGAGTTGAAGGGCTGTTCCAGATATTCCAGATGTCCAAATTGCATCATGAATAATTCCATTATAATGGTAATCTGAAGAGTCCGAAGCTGTTGTTCCTATACCTTCGTCAAAGTGAAGGAGCAGTATCGGTCCATCTGAAACACCCGATACAATACCGATGAGGAATATACTAAGAAAAATAATTCCACTGAATTTTTTGAACATTATAATTACACTTCCCTCATCAATTAATCCATCACAACCATACTATCTAACAATTTTGAAATTGATTATCAAAGTCTATTTGGCATCATAATTTAGGGCATTCAATAATTAGTTGAAACATTTTAGGGTAACACGCATAGAAAATTATACTATTGAAAAGAGGGGCAATTAGCTCTTCATGAACTGCCCAGTATGCAATGCAAAACAAGAAGACTATAACTATTGTGGCAAGTGTGGCTTTCAGCTGAAAGATCCGTTTCCGAATACAAACAAAAAGAAAAAGAAGTCGAAATCAGAAGAGGGAGAAACCGCAAAGCCTCTCGATACAATCAAATTCTGCTCCCTCAATGCATACCTTACGTCTCCGATGGACCCTCCCGATCTCATTAACCAACTGTTTCTCTGGCTGCAGATCTGCTCAGGACGGTAGTGTCCCGATAATTCTGTAAAATTGAAATTGCCCTGTATCCAACACCAA
>JASEJL010000096.1 GCA_030016465.1 Patescibacteria group bacterium
ATATCGCGAGCGATAGCGAGCAAATATCAACTTATATCCATGGTTTATCTTCCAATCATTGTCTCCATATTTAGCCTAATTTTTGCCTACTTCTTGATTAAAGAAATCAGGAAAGCACCTTCGGGTTCAGGAAAACAAGTTGAAATTCAGAAAGCCATTAGAGAAGGGGCAATGACTTTTTTGAAAAGAGAATTCCAGGTTTTGTCTTTTGTCTTAATTTTGATTGCTCTTTTGTTTTCACTTTTTATCCAAGCCAAAATGGGTCTGGTTTTTTTGATTGGAGCTTCTTTTTCTGCCCTGGCCGGTTTGATTGGCATGAAGGTAGCGACAATGGCTAATGTTAAAGTAACTAACTTGGCTCAGAACAGATTTTCTCAGTCTTTCAAAATTGCTTTTTCCAGTGGCGCGGTAATGGGAATATGTGTGGTTGGATTAGGACTTTTGGGCTTAAGTTTGGTTTATTGGTGGTTTGAAGAAACCCAACTTCTAATTGGTTATGCTTTAGGCGCTTCTTTGATTGCCTTGTTTTTAAGAGTTGGGGGTGGAATTTATACCAAATCAGCTGATGTTGGCGCTGATTTAGTTGGTAAAGTTGAGAAAGGAATACCCGAAGACGATCCCAGGAATCCAGCAGTGATTGCCGATGCGGTCGGTGACAACGTTGGCGACATTGCCGGTATGGGTTCTGATCTTTTTGAATCTTATGTTTCAGCTATTGCAGCCAGCACAATTTTGGGAGCTTCTCTTTTTGGTAAAGAGGGTTTGTTTTTGCCTTTTTTATTAGCCAGCTTGGGAATTTTAGCTTCTTTAATTGGTTTTTTCTTGGTTAAACCCCGTGAAATTCGCTCTGCCACTATTTCAGAGAATGGAATTTCGGAAAAGGCAAAGGATTTTTCTGAACAGACCCAGAATATTAGGTCAGCCATGAATCGGGGAATAATTTTCAGCAATCTTTTAATGGCTCTTGGTGCTTATTTTTTGATTAAAAATTTTATGGGAGACTTGCTTGTTTTCTGGGCTTTAATTATTGGCATGGCTTTCGGATTATTAATTGGCAAAGTCAGCGAATATTTCACCTCTGATAAGGAAAAGCCAGTTTTAGGAATCGCCAAAGCCTCCCAGACCGGCGCAGCCACCACCATTATTGAAGGATTATCGGTTGGAATGCTTGCTATTTTAATCCCATTTTTAGGAGTAGCCATTGCCACTATCTTAGCTTTCAAATTGGCTGGTCTTTATGGTATTGCTATTGCTGGTTTGGGCGTTTTGGGAGTCCTGGGAATTAATTTATCAGCTGATTGTTACGGCCCCATTGCTGATAATGCTGGTGGAATTGCTGAGATGTCTCATTTTCCGCCAGAAGTTCGCCAAAAAACTGACGCCTTAGACTCAGTTGGCAATACCACGGCCGCTATGGGCAAGGGTTTTGCCATTGGTTCAGCGGCTTTAGTAGCTTTGAGCTGGTTAGCCACTTTTTGCAATCAAGCCAATCTGGAAGTTATCAGCCTTTTAAATGCCAAAGTGATGGCCGGGTTATTTTTAGGAACTGCCCTTTCTTTTATCTTTTGTTCTTTAACTCTGAGAGCAGTAGGGCAAGGAGCATTTAAAGTTGTTGAAGAAGTGAGACGTCAATTTAGAGAAATTCCGGGAATTATGGAAGGAAAAACCCCGCCTGATTATGCCAAATGTGTTGATATTGTCACTAAAGCTGGTTTGAAAAAAATGATTTTGCCAGGACTTTTGGCTGTTTTAACTCCGGTTTTAGTTGGCTTTTTTCTAGGATTGGAAGCTTTGGGAGCCTTAATTATCAGCGCTCTGGTTTCCGGCTTTGCTTTAGCCATTATGTTAGCTATAGCCGGAGGTGCCTGGGACAATGCTAAAAAATATATTGAAGCTGGCAATTTAGGGGGCAAAGGTTCTGAAACTCACAAGGCAGCAGTGATTGGTGATACAGTGGGGGATCCTTGTAAGGATTGTAGTGGTCCCTCAATTAATATCCTTATTAAGATGATAGGCGTTGTGGCATTAATAATTGCTTTATTTTTCTAATTTGTCTGTATTAAGAAAGACAGATGAAAAATAGCTTGTTTTTACTACGCCTCACCTTTTATGAGTAACAGCCCCTTTTCTATCCCTTATATTATGGCTTCACTAATTGTTAGTTTTTTTGTATAATTATTTTGTATAAACCTAATTCTATGAACCTAATTCCAACTGTTATAGAAAAAACTCAATATGGTGAGCGTGCTTACGATATCTATTCTCGGTTATTAAAAGATAGAATAATTTTTCTTGGCGGACCAATTACTGATGTGGTGGCTAATTCCATTATTGCCCAGCTTTTATTTTTGGCTTCCAGAGATCCAAAAAAGGATATTCAGTTTTACATTAATTCGCCAGGCGGCGTGGTGACAGCTGGTTTAGCCATTTATGATACTATGCAATATATTAAACCTCCCATTTCCACTGTCTGCATTGGTCTGGCTGGCTCAATGGCCGCCACCCTTTTAGCTTCAGGTACTAAAGGTAAAAGATTTGCCCTGCCCAATGCCGAGGTTTTGCTCCACCAGGTTATGGGCGGAGTTACTGGCGAGGCGGTTGAAGTGGAGATTACGGCAAAACAGATTATCAAAATCAAAGATAAATTAAACAAAATTTTAGCCAAACACACCGGCCAGCCCTTGAAGAAAATAGAGAAAGATACCGACAGAGATTTCTATTTATCAGCCGATGAAGCCAAAGAATACGGTTTGATCGATGAGGTGATTATGACAAAAGAATGACTCTTGACGATGACCATGACGATGACTTTTGACAATCAAAATTAATCTTTCCGGTGTTCATAATGACAAAATTTTATACCAATACAAATACAAATAAAAAAATCAGAGTTTATGAGACCCCT
>JASEJL010000097.1 GCA_030016465.1 Patescibacteria group bacterium
AAGGGACTTCTCAGATGATGCTGAGTAGCCAGCAAAAACTGGGTCTTTGCTCTATTTAATCTTTCAAATTCTCTTGCTAATTTCTCACTCTTTTGTCTTAGAGCCTTTTCCTGAATTGCTATTCTCTCTGCTTCTTCTCTCCTTTTTGATTCCTCATGGGTGGCTTTTACTAAGTAATAACCGAAGATACAAAATAAAATAAAAGTCAAAATAGTTAAAATTTTCAAATTAGTGGTTGGCATCAAAAATGGTAAAAACAACAAAATTATCCCCATCACTCCAACCAAAATCTCCGTCAAGATAACCCTAATTTCAAAGAGATGATAGCGAGTAATAGCTAGGGTCGTAAAGAATATAAAGAAGATTAAAGAAAGAGGTCCATATTGAGAGATATTTGGTGGACCTATTTTAAATAGAGGACAGATTAAATTTGTAATAGTTGCTAAAATGAAAGAGATAAATAATCCAGTTAAAAAATAGGCAGACTGTTTTTTTATTATCCCTTTAAGGGTTCTATATTTTAAAAAAGAAAAAACCAGACACAAAATTAAAGTTAAAAGAAATAGAATTCCAAAAATAGGATAAAGGGGCCCATATTCTTTATGAATTACCGTGGTATCTGCATATTTAATATTCTTTACAATTAAATCAGAGGATATAGAAATTAAACCAATTAAAATTAACGCACCGATTAATAAAATATTTACTACTTTGTGAAGATATTTTTCTTTAGGGAAAATTTGGACGAAATATAAAAGAGTGGCAAGTAAGAAAGAGGCTCCGGAGAAAGCAATTCTAAGTCCAATTGTTCCCGAGAAAAATAGAGAACTTATAAATCCTATTATTCCAGCTGCCCAAATAGAGGCGAATAAACAAAGAAAAAAGAAAATTAGAGAAAATAGTCCCCTTCTTTTTAAATAAACGAATACCCCAATGATAAATGTAAGTAATGAAAATATTAAATTAAATAGCAATATATAATTCATATTTCTCCTTCTAAAATAGCCCAATTTCTTCTATTTTTAAAAAAAATGGTAAAGGGTTAAGTATTTTAAAATATCCTTTCATAATTTCTCTTTCTCTTAAATTTTTTTCTATTTCTTTTAAATAAGGAATTGAATGTATTGGAGTATTAAACTTTTTATTTATTTCCAACCTAAGTTGAAAAGAGGAAAAAAATATCCAGTAATTAAGATTTGTAATTTTGTTTTTTTTATATATTTTCTTCATCATTCCCAACCATATCCAAAATTTTTTGTTTTTTGAACTATTAACTATACATAATTTGGAAATTTCTCCTATTTTTGAAAAAGGAACAGAAAATTTATTAAAATCAATATTCCACATTCTAAAAGTGGGGAAATCTTCTTTTTTGTTTCCTAAAATTAATCTCACTGTTCCTACCGGTTTGTTGTTTTCTAAAGCTAAGTAATTAATTGAATGCTTATCATCTTCATCTTTTAATTCTTTATCTGGGAAATCTTCTGGATTGATATATCCACAATCTTTATAAATTTCATATCTCAACTTATAAATCATCTCTTTCTCTTCCTCAGTTTTTGCTTCAATAATCTTAATTCCTTTTAATTTTAATACAAAATCAACAAGAAAAACTCTTATCCAAAATTTAATTTTCCTAAGAGAACTAAATATTTTACTTTCACTTTTCCACAATCCAAATCTTGACAGGAATTTTTGCCAAAGATAAAATTTATTTGTCACGGCGATATAAGAGACGGTTTTTTTATTTTTATTTCGAGACTTCCTTCTCAACTATTGAGTCTAAAATAAAGGCCGTCTTTTTATTTTTAGCTATTTTTATCTTAAACCATTTTCCCAAAAAAAAACAAAAGGAAGCAGCGTTTAATGGCTCTCTGTTTATTAAGAGAGAAGAATTTAACGATGAATTTGAATTAAGGAGTAGCCGGGGAATAAGATTTCTCATTAAAATCTCGCTCACTCTTTTTCTACCGATTTTTTCACTGGCTTCAATTATTTCTAAATAGAGAGGTTTTCCTGTTTTATCCAAATCCAAATTTATCTCTGGAGCAATTTCCACAGTTTTGGCTACTTTACCTTTCTTGAATGTGATATTTAAGGCATCAGCTCTTGGATCGTAAGTAATTTCCATGGATTTTAAGATTAAGCTAAATTTATTTGATTAATTTTGGCTTTTCCTCCCAATGTTAAGTAATTATAATAATATTCCCTTCTTCTTTTCTGTATACCACTTTTAAATATAGTTAGTTTGTCAAATTTTTTAAAGGCAATTATTCTTCCCGAATAACTCGAGATTTTATAGTCCGGTGATTTTAATGTTTTTCTCACCACATCTTTAGAAATACCTCGTTGTCTTAGTTTTAATAAAGCGTGATTGGTAAAAATTATCATAAAATTAATTTTAGCTTCCCCTTATAGACCTTAAAATATTTTGCCCAGAAATTTGAATTGAGTATAGATTTAGACCTTTCTCTTTTAAAATCTTAACTAATTTCATACTACCACTTTATTTATTTTTTTTGCAAATAACATTATCGGGTGGTGTTGTCAGGGTTTGACCCCAACATTTTTGACTATTATTTTTTTGAATTTTAAAGATAAAACTATAAATTTAAGGACCTAGGCAAAATTTTCTTTCAGAAAATTTTGTGATATTTTGCTCTAATTTTGGGAAGTATTTTCTTTGAAAACTCAATTCATTCAGTTAGCTAGCTCTAAGCACTATTTTGCTCTCTGTGTTGCCAAGGTTAAATAATGCTTAGTAGTTTTTTGTGATGTTTTTATCTTTTTGATTATGGTAAAATTAGAGAACAAAAAAATTAACATTAATAAAATAAGAAAATTTCAGTCAGATTTTTAGACATTTATTGAAACCTCGCTTTGGTTA
>JASEJL010000011.1 GCA_030016465.1 Patescibacteria group bacterium
GCAAAATATCTCAAAATTTTCTAAAAGAAAATTTTGCTTAGGTGTTTAATCTATAAAGATCGAGGGATAAAAGTTTTTGTAAGCGGACCTGAAGTTGATAAAAAAATTACTAGGCCCAGCCGGATTAAATGTTGTTTATGTTTACAATGGGAATATATTGGGAATCAAAGAAGACGATAAAAAACTCAGTGAAATAGTTAAAAAAGGTGTAAGGGTTTATAGCTTTTAAGAGTTTATAGCTTTATTGAAGTGCTTTCAAATTTATTTGCTGGGTTTGCCGAAAGAAAGTATTTTGGGAGACATACAGTAAAAACAACCGATAGTTTACCATCTATCAATTTAAACCTTAAAATGATAGTAGAGAAGTTTATTGCTTCAAAAATAAAAAAATTAATATCAGGGGAGCCTATTTTTATTGATGTAGAAATTAATAAAGAATAATCTTTTTGCTTAACCAACGGTGCCAGAGAAGAAAAATTTATGATAATGGACGCGATAGCCAGGCCTAGAGATTTCATCATTGTTGATAAAAACGCTCATTATATCACTTATGTCGCGGCAGAAAGAGCAAAGTTAAGAATAAAGGAAGTGGAAAATTCCGGCTATCCTGAATTTAAAATTGATATGAATAAATATGAAGAAGTAATAGAGGAAATAAAAAGGAAAATAATATTGCTTTGCTTTTACTCATTTGGCCAGATAGAAATATAGGAACTTACCCGACATCAAAAAATTGACAAAAATTTCCAAAATGTATAAAATTTCTTTATTGCTAAAACTGCTATGCTATTGGCAGAATGCCTGTCAAAATGGATGAAATAGGCGTTGATTTTGTTATTGCAGCGGACACAAATCAATGGTAAGTTCAAGTCCGATTGATTTTATCGAAATAAAAAAAATGGGAAAATATTTTAATGAAAAATCGCAATATTTTCCTAAAAAAGAAATAGAAGCATTGGGTTGCACTGTCTGAGGAACAGCATTGATGACTCTTATGGCTTCTTTTTCTTCTGTGTTTGAAAAAGTCAAAAAATGGCCAGAGCAAGTAGAAAAAGCAAGCTGATTTTCTGAAGAATTGGAAAAATTAGGATTAAAAAATTGGGTGAAAAAACGCACAACCGCGACCTTATGTTTTTTGAGTCAGAAAAATTATCTGAAATTTCAAAAAAAGATAAAAGAGACCGATATTTTTTTATCAAGGGCTCAAAAAAAGAAATATTTGGAAAATAAAACCCGGTCTTACTAAAAATTTTAAACTTTCAACTTTTGCTGCCAGCAAAAAAGAGTTGAAAAAAGTATTAAAAACCCTTGAAGATATTTTAAAAGAGAAAAAATGATAAAAATGTTACTAACATTAAAAAATTTATACGTGGCAGGAAACGGAAAGAAAATACTGAATGGTATTGATTTTCAAATAAGGCACAATGAAGTTCAAGCGCTTTTAGGTCCGAATGGGAGCGGAAAGAGCACTTTGGCTCAAGTAATTTTAGGAAATCCGAAATATGAAATAATTAAGGGAGGAATTTTCTTTGAAGAGAGAGAAATTACCAAACTTTCCATGGAAAAAAGAGCGAAATTAGGAATTGCTTTATCTTGGCAATCTCCACCGGCTATAAAAGGAGTAAAGCTTTCTCAATTATTAGAAAAGATTTCAAAAATAAAATTTGAAAGCAAAAAGTTAGATTTAACCCCCCGGTTTTTAGAAAGAGAATTAAATTTAGAATTTTCGGGCGGAGAGAAAAAATTATCCGAGCTTTTGCAAATTTTATCCTTAAAGCCGAAATTAGTGATTTTCGATGAAATTGATTCAGGGTTGGATATTAAAAAATTAGAGAAGGTAGCGAAGATAATAAAAAAAGAATTGGTCGCAAAGGGTATTTCAATTTTGTTGATTACTCATTCCGGAACTATTTTACGATTTTTGAAACCGAAAATTACTAATGTAATATTAAACGGGAAAATTATTTGCAAGGAGAAAGATTACAAAAAGGTTCTAAGAACCATTAGAAAATACGATTATGAAAAATGTAAAAAGTGCAAATTATTGGCAGATTGACCACAAAATAAAAAACATTTTAGGTATCGAGGGAGTCGTTGTTTTGCCCAGCGCCGAGGCCTGGCAAAAATTTAAGTGGGTAAAATCTTTATTCAAAGAGAAACCAAAGGAGGGATATTTTCTTTGGGTTAAAAAGCAAATATCCTTTCCTTTGACAACCTGTATCACTATCGCTTCGCCAAAAATTTCCCAGAATCTAACCAATTTACTGGTTATTGAAAAAGGGTTGAGAATCAAAGCTAACATTACTTGCAATGCCGCCGAAAATAATTTGTACGGCAGCCACAAAGCCAAAGGAAAAATGATTTTAAAGGAAGGGGCCTCTTTGGAATATTCCCATTTTCATCAATGGGGAGAGAAAGACTTTGTCAGTCCGGATTACGAATTTATTTTAGAGAAAGATTCAAAACTGGTTTATACTTATAAAAATTTGCTTCCGCCAGAAAACCTCATTTTAAAAACAACGATTTATAGTGGAAAAAATTCCTCTTCCAATATAAATTTTCTGGTTAATGCTATTAATTCCAAAATAAGAATACAAGACACTTTAATTTTAGAGGGAGGAAATTCGCAGGGAATCGTGAAATTAAGATTGGTCGCGAGAAAGAAAAGCGATATTGAGGCTATAAGTGAAATTGTTGCCAAAAACATTGTAAAAGGGCATTTAGATTGTCAAGGATTGTTGGTTGACAAGGATTCTAAAATTTCGCTTGCGCCCAAATTACTCTGCCAGAATAAAAACGCCCAACTTACCCACGAAGCGTCAATTGGTAGAATTGCAGAAGAACAATTAATTTATTTAAGAATGAGAGGGTTAACTCAAGATGAAGCAATAAAATTGATAGTGACTGGTTTTTTGGAAATAAAATAGTTTTTGATTTTTAATAAAAATTTCCGCCTAGGGCGGATTTTAGTAAATGGGCAAAAAATTTCCTTCTCTAAAACCCTTCTATTTTTTGTCCGCTCACCAGAAATGCCAAAAAGGTTTAACTTATTAAACCTAATACCTAATAAAGAGAAAAGAGAAACAAAATTATCCTTTTTTTCCAATTTCTAAATTCTTTTCAATACTAATTTCCTTTGATTAAAAGTAGAAATGGGTAGGAAGAAAAATAAGAATTTTCCTTATTTTTTGGCTATGACACTCTCTGAATAAAAGATTGCAACTGTTTAAAAAATGATACTGACCAATTATAATGAACAGTAAGTATTTTCTTGCACACCCCAGGCATCTAACCACCAATAATTCTGGTCATATATTGTGATGAGTTTTTCGGATGAATAAATTGCAATTAAATTTTCACTATGCTTAGGAATATTACACAATCTCTTATAAAGTGTGCGTTCATTGCGAAATATCATTTGGCGTTGTAACCAGCACTCCGGGCACTAGGTTGGTGGAGGGACTTTGATTTTCTCATAGAAAGCGAAGTCGTCTGACTCTATAATAAATTCCTTTTTACAATTTTGACATTATCTAATTTTTTGATTCATTACTATTGACAAGGATTTTTGATTTGCTATTATTAAAATAGATTCCCTAGATGGATGCTTGCATCGGTTTAGGGAATTTTTATTTAGAAATTTTTATTTTCCCAAACTTTTTCTTTTTAATTCAGGCCAATTAATAATTTTCTCTAATAAAATATGGTCTTTAATGATGTTATAAAATTGGAGATTATTTTTATTATATTTTGCTAAAATTGCTCCGGCTACAAAATCAGCTAAATTTATTATAAAATTTTGTTGACTATCTACATGTTGAATACTACAAATTAAATTCCTTTTTAAATTTTTCTGAAGAAATTTATTAAAATTTTTCTCATCGATTTTCTTCTGGAAATGTCTATCAATAATTATTTTTAAGCTTTTTACTGGTTGCCAGAGATTTATTTCATTAATGAGTTCGCTTACTAACAAAGCGAAATTCTCTGGTATATCAACGATATTTCTTCTTTTCTTATCTATTATTACTGCAAAAATTTCAAAATTGGCTAACACTATCCCTGAGAGAATTTGTTTTCTAGTTCGCTCACCAGCATAATAAAATTTCACTTCTTTAATTTTAATTTTTCTTTCTCGTAATAATTTTAATATCCGACTAATTAAATTTTCTCCTTCTTTTATTTTCTTCAAGCCTACTCCGGCAATTGCAATAAATTTGTCTTTTGGATCCGGTAAGGTTCCAGACTCATCTATTAACACATAATATTCTTTCTTAATCCTTGTTTTAATATTCTTCTTTTTCATTACTCTATTTTAAGTATCTATACCACCTCGGCGAGATAACACTTCTCGCAATAGACAATTTCCGGTCTATCTGGAGCATAAGTAGTCAGGAATTCATTTGGACAGGAGTTATCGCCGTGGAAATGTTTGATAGTATTCTTGTAAACTCCATTAGTTGAAGTTTGTCCTCCACACATACACTTTCTTTTCCAGAACTTTAAAGGATTTCTTTGTTTGATTCTCTGGTAATGACGACAATTAGGGCAAAGACGAGGCAGAGGTAAATTCATTTTCCGATAAAACTCCAATTCTTGAGGAATGATTTTAAAAGCAGTTGTGCATTGTTCATTACAAGTAGCTTCTAAAGTATTATTTCTTTTAATTTGGCGTGAGCGCATTGAATAACTTTATCTAAAATATCATCTTTGACATCTTTAATATGATCAGGTAATTCTTCGGTTTTAATATCTGGCTTGATGTTTCTTTCTTCTGGATCTTTCCATTTGTAACCTTGTTTTAGTGCCTCTTCTTTGGTTAGAGGAAAATACTCTTGAGCTATAGTTTCATTGTAGCAAAAAGGACATAATTCTGGTGGAAAGAATTCACCATATTTATAGACCCTACCTTTTTTATCAATGTAGGGCATCTTGCTCATATGGTCTATGATTTTGGGGACTAATTTTTCATATTCCTCTTTGGTGTATTGCTTGTTAAGGATGCAGTACTGCTTATTTCTAAGACCAATACAGCCAAAAAGATTAGAGGAGTTTCTGCAATTTAACGAATACTGAATATTATGAGAACCGTGAATAGTTATACAAAAAAACATGCGACTTCCAGAGAGAACTGTATCAATTGTTTCATAAATCAATTCAACATTCCCCCCTACTCCTGGCCCACCATCATAAATCTCTTTTCCTCCATAACCACCCCAGTTACAAAATTTTGAATCCTCTAAATTCTCAGGGATATCAAAAACATAAAAACAATTTTTTGAATTTTTAACATTATCTCCAATTATGTTTGTAGAATAAGTAATGTTAGAAAAACGCCGAATGGCTTTTTGAGCAAATTCATTAAAGCATTGTTTTATCTGTAATAAATTAGCATAACTTCCTAAATTAAATTCCTGAATTTTTTTATGATAATCCTCACTTGAATATTGAACATTGAAAATACAATATTGTCTATTTCTTAAATTAGTACAGCCGAAACAATTAGAACAATTTCGACAATTATAGAGAAACATTGAGTCGTTACAGTTATCACAAAAGCTAGAAAAAACAATGCGATAAGAATTCGAACAAAATAAGTTCTCATAACCCAACTCAATTTTATTGGCAATATAAAGATCTACTGAATCCTTACAAAAGGTGGCACGGGTTGTATAATGAGCATTTTCATTAGATAAACCAGCAATTGAAAGATAACAATCTTTATAGCCATCATCGAAATTACAGTAAAAACTGTTTACTGCTCTAAAACTGTGAAGAGCTAAAAGAGGAACTCGAGAAAGAAGTTTTTGAAATTGAACGAAAAAAGATTGTGAAAAGTCATAATCTATTCCATATTCCAATAGATTCCATTTATCTGACCACCAACATTTTATACAAAAAACTACTAAGGAATCATCTTTTGGATACATTCCTATAAATTCCTTTCCACACTGATTACATTTTCGTTTATAAAATGTTCTCTCATTCCTCCAATTGAATCGTCTTTTAAATCTACACTCCGGGCACCAGGTTGGTGGAGGGACTTTGATTTTGGCGTAAAACTCAAAATCCTCTGGTTCTATTTTGAAGTTTTGCTTACAATTCTGGCAAGTTGGCATAATTTTGAATTATTTTAATCTAATTTTGGTTAACTCAAACGGGTAGATAAAATTGATTTTAGTTCTTTTAAATTTGAGTGATTGATTAGTAATAGATAAATTTATCAAAAAGGCTCTTTTCGATTGATATTTTTCGAGGAAATTCCTTAAACCTAAAGAAATCTTTGGTTTTTTAAGAGAGTACTTAACCTCTACAGGTAGGAGTTGTTTTCCTTTAATAATAACAAAATCAACCTCGGCTTTTTGTTTGGTCCGCCAGAAACGAATTTTGCCTAAACTATTTCTCAAACAGAGTTTTAATTCATTAAAAATCGCATTTTCCAAAAGCTGGCCTTTGTCTAATCTTTGTTCGGCCTTTGAAAAGTTCTCCAAAGCCAAATTTCGTAGACCCAAATCAGCAAAGTAAATTTTAGGAGTCTTGATTATTTCCTGACGAGGATTTTCAAAATAAGGTAAAAGAGAGTTAATCACAAAAGTCTGCTCCAGGGCATAAATATATCTTTCTACGGTCTGACGATCTATGCCTAAATTAGTGGCTAATTCTTGGATATTAATCAATTGACCAACCTGACCAGCCAACAATTTAATCAAATTATTAAAGGCTAATTTGTTTTTTATTTCTAAAAAACCAAGAATGTCTTTCTCAATAAATGAGGAATTGATTTCTTTTAATATCAGTAGTTTCTCTTGTTGGCTCTTACTCAAAACCACCCGAGGATAGCCTCCAAAGACAAGGTATTCTTGAAATAATTTCAAAAAAGTTTTTTGATCTAAAAGAACTAATTTTTTACCAGAAATTAATCGCTCATAAAGAGATTTATTTTTAGCGGAAACAAATTCGGAAAAAGAAAATGGCTGGAGTGAGAAGACAATTTTTCGACCAGCCAGGGATTCTTTCATTTTGGCTTTTATTTCTAAAGATGATGAGCCGGTTAAAACGATTTTAGCATTAAGGCGGCTATCATAAACCCCTTTGAAAAATTTGGCTGCCTCCTTTGCCTTCTGAGCCTCATCAACCAAAACATAAATCCTTCTTTTTTTAGACCTTTCTTTTAGAAATTCAATAAAAGAGGTTTGATCTTGAAATATTTCCCAATCTTGAATTAAATCAAGGTTATAATAAAAAATATCATCAGGCGAAATCTTTTTTTCTTTTACCAACCAATCTTTCAGTTGTAACAAAAGCACAGTTTTGCCTACTTGACGAGAACCCGTGATTAAAGTCATCTCTGGCTTATTTAAATGCTTAATCACATCAGAAAAAAGTTCTCGTTTTATATATTTTTGACTATCAAATTCTTGCTCCATATACTCCTAATTTAGCATTACCAAATTATGTGTCAATACCTAATTTGGTTAAACAACTTCCTGTAAATAGCACTTCTCGCAATAGACAATTTCCGGTCTATCTGGAGCATAAGTAGTCAGGAATTCATTGGGACAAGGTTTATCTCCGTGAAAGTGTTTGTTAGTATTTTTGTAAACTCCATTAGTGAAGGTTTGTTCTCCACACATACATCTTCTTTTCCAGAGTTTTAAAGGATTTCTTTGTTTGATTCGTTAATCATCCGGCACTCCGGGCACCAAGTGGGTGGAGGGACTTTGATTTTTTCATAAAATAAAAAATCCTCAGGTTCAATGACAAACTCTTTTTTACAATTTTGACATTGTTTGATTTCTTGATTCATAAATCACTTTTTCTAAATTTCCTTAAAAATTCTGAAGGAAATAATATTTTAATTTTTGTCTTGTTTTTGACTTCTATGTAAAACTTCTTATCTAAAGTAATTAAAAAATCTGCCCTTGATTTTATTGCTCCGGCTAAAATCGGAGTATCTTCTGAATTTACAATTGCCCGGGCAGATTTTATTTCTTTTAATGTGACTTTCTGAGTAATTATTGGCCTACTGGTTAAAAAGTCAAAAAATGGAATTTCAAGCAAAGGAAATTTATTTTTTATAACCCTTTCTGTTTCCAAAATAACTTCTGGAGAAATTATTAGAATTATTTTCTTTAACTTAAAAAATGAAATGATGATTCCTGAAGCGCCAGAGGGAGAGTTTAAACCTGATAACAAGGCAGAGGTGTCAAAAAAGATTTTAGATAATTTTTGAATATTTTTCATTCCAAAATTCTTTTCTTATTTTCCTCACTTCTTTCACAAGATCTTTCTCTTGATAAATACCGGTTCTTTTTTTCATCCTCACAAATCTTAATAATAAATCAACCTTTAATCTTTGAAGGCTCCTTTCAATCTCATCCACTCTATCTAAAATTGACGAAGAATTTTTTGTTCTCATATTTTTACGATAACATATTAAATAACTTCCTGTAAATAACACTTTTCGCAATAGACAATTTCCGGTCCCTCTGGCGCATAAGTAGTCTCAAATTCATTAGGGCAAGGGTTATCGCCGTGGAAGTGTTTAATTATATTTTTGTAAACTCCATTTTCTGATTGGCTGCCAGCGCATTGGCGTTTACGATGCCAGAGCTTTAAAGGGTTTCTTTGTTTGATTCGTTAGTCAGCCGGCACTCCGGGCACCAAGTGGGTGGAGGGACTTTGATTTTCTCATAGAAAGCGAAGTCCTCAGGTTCAATCACAAATTCTTTTTTACAGTTTTGGCAGGTGCATTTTTCTTGATTCATATTTTTCTAACTGTTTAAGATCGGATTTTGGTCTGTCGCTATCAGACTCCAACAAACCATGTAATAATTAAACTATTGGTTGGCCGGTTTCGGCAGTTTTTTCTTTTTTGACTTTTTCTTCGGCTTCTTTTTTGCGAAGTTCTTCTTCCATTTTCAATCTTCGTTCAGCTTCTTCCTCTAAAATTTTTTTCACTTTTTCTAAGGGGATGCTGTATTTTTTCCGACTTTGCTCAATAATTTCTTCTTTGTAAGAAGGGTGGCCGGGAGCTAAAACTGCCAGGGTTTCAGCTGAAAAAGGGTCGAAGGTCTCTCCTTCAATGGTCATTTTGATAAAAAATTCCTTGGTACCCAAATTCATCATATCTTCTGGTTTAAAAATCGGAGCCATCTCGCGAGATAATTTAAGGGCGTCTTCTCCGCCAACTCGAAAAACAACAATTGTTCCGGTATTACCTAAAACAGTGGCTAAAACAGGAGGCAGTAATTGAGCCATATATTGATGGGCAACAGTAATACAAAACCCGTATTTTCTTGATTCGGCAAATAAATTCTCAAAGGTTGTAGTCATTAAATTATGAAACTCATCCACATATAGATAAAAATCTTCTCTTTCTTCTTCTCTCATTGAAGCTCTGGCTATTCCTGCCTGATAGAGTTTGGTAATAAACATTGAGCCAAAAAAACTGGAATTCTCTTCACCCAATTTCCCTTTAGCCAGATTAATCAAAAGAATTTTTCGGTTATTCATAATATCCTCCAAATCAATTTTATTTTCTTCTTGACCGAAAATGCTTCTTAGTAAAGGGTCAGAAAGAAACTGACCAAGTTTATTAACCAGGGGAATAATGGCATCGGTATCAAACTTTTCTGACCAGTCAGCAAATTCAATGGCAAAGAATCTTTTGACCATATCATCAGTAATATAATCAACCACTTTTTGACGATATTCCCGGTCAGTAAGAAGAGAAATCATTCCTCGCATTGTTGCTTTTGGATAATCTAAAAGAGCTAAACAAGTAAAACGAAAGACATGTTCTAATCTGGGAGTCCAGTTAGCACCGAATTGCTTTTCCAGAACCTCAATTAAACCCTGAGCGACCCGATGTTTTAATTCCGGACTGACTTTTTTCAAGGGATTAAAAGAGACTGGCCAGTTTATATCAGCCGGATCAATTAAGACAACGTCATCCACTCTCTCTTTAGGAATAAAATCCAAAATCGCCTCAATTACATCGCCGTGAGGGTCAATTAAACAAAGGCCATAACCCTGGGCAATATCCTGGCGAATTAAAAGTTCCAAAAGTTTTGATTTGCCTACCCCGCTCTTACCAACCAGATACATATGCCGACGCCTGTCTTCTCTTTTAATGCCAAAAATAAATTTTTTTTCTTCTAAAGCTGCCTCATAATTGGTCCGACCAAAAAAAGAACAATCTTTGGGATTAACTTTGCCATAGACGGGTAATTCTGGTGGCGGTGGCGCCAACCTAAATTTCCGAATTTTTATCTCTTGTGGCATATCTTAATTATTTTTAGCAAAATTTTAAAGAAGAATAAATATCAAAAACCCTGCCACATTGCGGACAGGTTTTTTGATGAGGTTTGAGATCTTCTAAAATCTCATCTAAAGCATTATTAAAATCTGGGGTTTTGAATGGCATTATTTTTCCGATTCCTTTTTAAATTTTTCTAAAGATTCATCAAGAATTTTCCGCAGCCCTTCAATGTCTGGAGCCTTTTTGGGTTTTTTCTTCGGAAACAAACGTTCTTTTTTTAAATTTTCTAAAGAAATTGCTGGAGGAATTTCTTTTTTAATTTCAGTTTCTTTTGAGAATATTTTTGGTTTTGGCAGCATCTCTACTTCCGAAGGGCCAAATTCAATGCCTAATTTTTCCAATTCAGTGTAATTTTCCCGGATCTGAGGCCTCTTTGTCGGCATAGGTCTTGGTCTAATAGTAACTTTTATCTTTCCTTGTTCAACTTTCTTTAAACAAGCTTTACAATAAACCGGCCTACCTTGTTCTGGTTGAAAAACCACTCTGGTTTTTTTGCCACAGACAGAACAATTGGCTTTATAAAGGCTACTACTAGGAGGAGAAGGAAGTAAAACTGTTGGCGCTTCTAAAATTCCTGACCAGCGGGCAATTTTTGCTTCTACTTCTTCTCTAGGATTGGAATATCTTTCTCGAGAAATTCGAATTATTTTTTCTCGTTGGCTTCCTTTCTCACTAATTGGTATTGGCGGTAAAGTTTGGGCTGAAAAAGGACGGGAAGTAATTCCATCAATCATTAATTTTAAATAAATGTGGTAATTGGGTAAGTTAACTAAATCTTCTTTATTAAATTCTGGCATAAATTCTTTTTCCAAAAATTCAGCATCAGCTGCTCCAACTCTAAAATTTATTAAAGTCCCGATATTGCCAAAAACTGCATCCCTTACTTTGGTAGAGGTTTCAGTAATTAACTGACCAATATATTGATGAGCAATAATTAAATTCAGGCGGTATTTTCGAGCTTCAGAAAGAATGGTGGCAAAGGCTTCGGTGGCAAAGTTTTGAAATTCATCAACATAGAGATAAAAATCTTTTCTCTCTTTTTCGGGTATTCTCACTCTTTCCATTGCTGTCAGCTGAATTTTGGTAATGAGCATGGCTCCCAAAAGAGCTGAATTATCCTCGCCAATTCTTCCTTTAGAAACATTGACTAATAAAATTTTGCCGGTATCCATAATATTTTGAAGGTCAATAGTACTTTTTGATTGACCGACAATGTTACGAATTAAAGAAACATTGAGAAATTGACCGACTTTATTTTGAATGGGAGCTATGGCTTCATTGCGATAATCTTCTCGCCAAAGAGTATATTCATTCACCCAAAAAGATTTAACAACTGGGTCTTTAATGTTGTTAACAATTTTTTGGCGATAATCTTTATCAACCAAAATTCGATTAATGCCCAAAAGAGTGGTGCCATGAGTATCTAAAAGAGCTAAAATACAATTGTTTAAAATATATTCCATTCGGGCTGACCAAACATTAGCCCAGATTTTAGTGAAAATACCGATTAAACCTGAAGCCACTAAATGTTTATATTGAGGATCCGGCACCTCTAAGATATTAAAACTAATCGGATATTCCGTATCAGCTGGATTAAAATAGACAACATCATTTATTCGATGAGAAGGAATTCTATCCAGAACTTCCTCGACAAATTCGCCGTGAGGATCAATAATAGCTATCCCTTCACCCTTTTGAATGTCCTGTAAAGCCATATTTTTCAAAAGGCAGGTTTTTCCTACTCCGGTTTTTCCAATAATATACATATGCTGACGCCGGTCAGATTTTTTGATACCGAATTGCCTGTTTAAGTTCCGAAAAGTCGTCTTGGCAAAATAAGTTATTTCATCTTTAGCCATAAATTTTTTATCTAATTTCAGATTACCAAAAACAAAAATTGAAGTCAAAATCAAAACCCGACATTAAATAAGCTTTAACATCGGGTTTGAAACTTCAAACTATATAATTTCTTGCAAATAATATTTTCACCCAGTAGTAGAACCTATGCTTCGCTACAGGGCTTTAGCTTGTTTTTATTAAACTACCTCGCTGACAGACTATCTTGAATTTCTAAAAATTCTGTCAGTCAGATCAAAGGAGTTCTAGTTATTTTAAATGGTCTTTTTGTTGATGAATATATCATTGGATTTCATTTTTAGTTGTTTGATCAGTAATGATTAAAAGATAATAGCTTTTACACCACATCTTGTCATTTTAAAAGTATCTTTTTGATTTCTGAATTGTTTTCATAGATATACTTTTAAATCCAGATTTTGATTAGTTTGACAATCTGGGATGGGGAATAAGAAGGTAAAGCTGAAAAATATGAAAACTTGGTCAGGTACTTAAACCGGTAATTCAGGTGGGGGACCGGCTTTTTTAGCTTCAACATAAGGTAAAGTGGGAACAATGACCTTGGACGGAAAATGAAAAATAGTGGCTAATTCTTCAATATTTAAAATAAAGGTACCTCTAATTCCTGGTCTTCTTCCTTGGATATGACCAAATGAACAAAATGGTTCCCCTAACATTGTCCTCGGCCACAAAGGAGGTAATCTATCAATATATCTTCTAAATTGGATTCTTTTTCTTAGATATAATCGCCTATTCTTTAACCAATAATGAACCCTGGTTCTGGTTGGTCCCCAAAAGACAAAACCATTTAAGTGTTCAGTAGCAAAATGGCTAAAATAACCTCGGCCAATTCTAGAGTTTCCAGAAAAGTAGGGTTCATCTTTTTTATAAAGATGAATAACTCTAATCCAAACCTGATAACCCCATTTTTTAATTTTATTTTCAATCCCTTCAATAAGTTCTTTTTCTTTTGGCATTAACACACCAGGTGGCCAGGTCTTTGTTGTTGGAACAGAAGGAGGAGAAGGAGTTTTTCCAGGAATTAAAGTTTCCCAAAGTGAAGGTGTTTTCTCTTCCCCAAACCATCTTTTACTCGCTTCTTTTCCTATTTTTTTAACTTCATCTCTTCCTCTAGACTGCCAGGGAAATTCGTTATTTGTAACTGGATTACAAACAATTTGTAACCATAATTGTTCTGCTGGATTAAGTTTGGATAGGGCTTCCAATAAGGAATTAATAGGATCAATTCTCTTTTCTTCTTTCACTACTTCTGGTCTTTCTTCAAAAAATTGAGGATAGGTCTTAATTGGGTAAAAATCTGGCTTAAATAAAGTAATATTTTCACCATAAAGATCCCATTTTTCATTGGGAATATCTTGAGGAACATTTTTGGTATAATCTTCAACTACTGAAATTTCAACTTCAGGATAATGAGAATAAATTATTGATTCAGCTGTATTGCGAAAGGATTCCGGTATTCTCATATAAAAATGAATCTCCCCTCCCAACCCAACTATTTCAAAAGAAAACCAGAGACCACCACCCAAAGGTAATTCTCCTTCACACCATCTTTCTCTCCAATTTGGACCATCATAAATAGGCCATAGCATAGAAAAAACATCTTCCATAGCTCTAAATGGCGTTAAAATTTCTTTTGGTGGTTTAATTTCTAGTAAAATCCATTTAAATTTTGGATACCAAACTTCCCATCTTATCCACCAAAGATAATAAAGTCTAGCTAGAAAAAAAAGGAAAATCGGCAGAAAAAACCACCACCAATTTTTAAGAATTTGCCAAATTATTAAAGATATTTCCATTTCAGAAAAAAATAGGAGAAATTCCCTTTAAATAATTCAAAAAACAAGAAAAAAATTTCATCAAAGCTAAACCCAAGACTCCTCCAAAAATAAATACAAAGGTATGGAGAAAACTAACCAAAAAACCAATAGAAAATTTCCTCTCGGGATGCTTGGGTTCTGCCCAATCAGAGGCTAAATAAAAAAAAACTAAAAAATAAATCAAGGCTGAAAAAAGTAAAATTTTTATCCCTAAATCAAAAGGAAGAAAAAGAAAGGCCAAAAAAGAAATGGGAATTACCAAGGTTAAAGTTTTTTTCTCAACTACCTCTAACATTTTAGATAATAGCTGTTTTTAATTGATATCTACCTTTAGCATCTTTCAAAAAATATTTTTTATTATTTAAATTAATTAAAATGGTATTCTCTTTAACCAATCTTTGTTTTAGAACTCTTTCTAAAATTTCGCTTTTGGTCAGGGGGCCATTTTCTTTTAAAATTTTGGCAATCACATCTTTAACCTGACCCCTTTCATATCCCCATTCTTTCAAAGCGTAAATTCCTCTACCTACCAAAACAAATCTCGGGTCTTTAATGAGTTCATTATGAACGGTTTGACTCAGGCTGCCTTCAATAAATTTAGTTATTTCCTTAAAATGGAGGGGTTTACCCAATTTTTTGAAAACCAAATAAGCCTTGTCTTTTACTCCCCGGGGATTAATTTCCGGCCAATCTTTTAGGCCATAGAGACCATCTGCATTCTGGAGAATTTTTTTGGAAATCTCTAGATAAGAACCCAAAACGCCCAACTCCTTTAAACTTAAAGGTCTGCCAATTTTTCTGAGTTTCTCGGAAAGAACTTCAATAGTATTTTTAGCTGCCTTGAAGAAATCTGAATTTATTGCCCAGAAAGAATAGAAATCCTTATCCTCACCAAATCTCACAAAGTTTTCACTGATCGTTAAGAGAAAATAAATCTGAGCTCTTTGTTTTTTACCGCCTAAATCTGTCAATAAAATTTCTTCTTTTCTCAGGCCGCCGTATTTTTTAAGATATTGGCTGAAATATTGAAAAACTTTTTGGTATTTAACAATTTTTGGTTTTATTTTCAAAAAGCCAGCTTTTTCAATCTGACGGACTCTTTCTCTGGTAATACCGAAATCTCGGCCAATTGCCTCCAAAGTTTCTCTTTTCCTCTCACCAAAGCCTTGGTGAGGGGGTAAACCGAAACGACGCAAAATTATCTCCTTTTGTCTTTCTGACAAATCTTTAAATAATTCCTGACAAATTTTCTGGTAGTTAAAGACTTTCATTATCTTATTTAAACATTTTTTTAAAATCCCTGTCAAGCCCATGTCTCGTAGGCGCGGTGAAACAAGGAATTCGTTTCAAAATAAGTTCGAGTTAATTTTAGAATATTCCAAACGAAGAAGAAAAAAAGACTTATCTCTTTAACCTTCTATATAGCTTGTTTTTGCCACCTCAGCCAGCTGATTAAAATGGGGCTGGCTAAAAAGATGGAAGAATAGGTACCAGTAGTAATTCCCAAAATTAAAGTTAGAGCAAAATATTTTAGGGTTTCCCCACCAAAAAAGAAAATAAAAAATAAAGGAAAAAGGGTTGTTAAAGAAGTATTAATTTGCCTGGTCAAGGTTTGATTGATAGCCCGGTTTATGGTTTGCTCAAATTCCCCGCCAAAATCACGACTTCGTAAAAGATTCTCCCTAATTCGGTCATAAACTACAATCACATCATTAATAGCATATCCGACCACAGTTAAAAAAGCGGTGATAACTGGAATAGTTATTTGGATTCCATAAAATTTTCCTAAAACTGAAAAAATCCCCAATGGTATTAAAATATCATAAGAAAGTAAAAATAAAGAAGTAATTCCATATTGCCAAGAACTGACTGGCCGGGAGATCTTTCGAAAAGCTAAGGCAATGTAGAAAACAATTGCCAGAAGGGCCAAAATGACAACAATTTTTGTTTTTTCTTTTAATTCTTTGCCGATTACCGGTCCAATTGATTCAAAGCGTCTTTCTTCAATTTCTTGAGGATAGCCCAATTTCTTTAAAATCTCCTGACGGGTCTCCTCAGTAATATCTCTCATACGCAAAACTACAGTCCTTTCATCGGTCGGCTGAATGTAAAATTCTCCCAGATTTAAATCAGCCAATTTTTCTTGAATTTCAAGGTTGGCCGGTCTCTCGGTTTTGTATTCCAATTCCAGAATACTTCCGCCGGTAAAATCAATTCCCGGCTTCAGACCAAAAGTGACTAGACAAATAATGCTCCCTAAAATCAAAATTCCGGAAAAGATGAAGTAGATTTTGCGATATTTTAGAAAATTAATAAACATATTTTAATATTTCTTTAATTTTGTCAGTTTTTTCCCAGCTAAAGTCAGGGTCCTTTCTGCCAAAATGGCCGAAACTCGCGGTCTTTCGATAAATTGGCCTTAAAAGATTTAGCTGTTTAATAATTCCTCCTGGTGATAAATCAAAAACTTTGGGAACAATTTTTAATAATTTCTCTTCCGGAACTTTTGCCGTGCCAAAGGTATCAATAGCAAATTCAAGTGGTTTTATTCCACCAATTATATAAGAGATTCTAACCTGGCACTTCTGGGATAAACCTGAAGCCACGATATTTTTGGCAATATATCTTGCCATATAGGCGCCCGACCGATCAACCTTGGTCGGGTCCTTACCCGAATAACTACCACCGCCAGCCGGAAATCCAACACCATAATTATCAACTATTATTTTCCGTCCTGACATGCCAGTATCAGAAACTGGGCCGCAAACAACAAAACGGCCGGTATTGTTAATGTAAAACTTTGTTTTTTTGTTTAAAAAATTCTTGTTCTCCCAAGTTTTTCCATTAAAAATTTGGAAGGATGAACAGACCGGTTTAATTACTCTTTCAATAATATCTCCTCTAATTTGTTTTAAAGAGACAGCCGGGTCATGGCTAGCAGCAATGACCACATTATCCAATCTTTTGGCAATTCCATTTTGATATTCTAAAGTTACTTGTGATTTTCCATCTGGTCTTAAATAGGGTAAAATTCCTTTTTTTCTAACTTCGGCTAATCTCATTACCAATTTATGAGCCAGCATTATTGGCAGAGGCATCAATTCCGGAGTTTCTCTGCAGGCGTAACCAATTGAGCTGCCCTGATCACCAGCGCCCTGTTTTTTTGTTCCGGTTTTTCTTACTCCTTGGGCAATATCTGGCGATTGCTCAGAAATGGTATTCAAAACAGCTACTGTCCGAAAATCAAAACCATATTCCGGTTTTGTATAACCAATATCTCTGATTACTTCCCTGACTAAATTATTAATATTAACCCAAGTTTTAGTGGTAATTTCTCCGCCAACAATGACATAGCCCTTGCTAACAAAAATCTCACAAGCCACTCGGGCATATTTATCATCTTTTAAAATGGCATCTAAAATGGCATCGGCAATAGCATCAGCGAGCTTGTCAGGATGGCCTTCGGTAACTGATTCAGCTGTTAAAAGTTGTCTTATCTCCATAATAATTTGATTTTCTCAAGTTTTGTGGACACAAAACATCTAAGAAAATTTTTGGTAATAACAATTGCTGAAAACATAGAAATTAAAATCCCTAAACTCAAAGTGATGGCAAAGCCCTTAATAAAACTGGTTCCAAAGCCAAACAAAATGGCAGCTACAATCAGAGTGGTCAGATTCCCGTCTTTGATTGCCGGCCAGGCTCTATTAAATCCTTCTTCTAAAGCTTGCATAAAATTTTTTCCGCTTCTTAATTCTTCTCGCATTCGGGAAAAAATTAAAATATTGGCATCAATAGCTATACCGATTGATAAAATAAAACCGCCGATGCCAGCCAAGGTTAAGGTCACCTGTATCAATTTAAAGACGGCCAAAACCAGGACAACATAAATTATCAAAGCCAGGCTGGCCAAAATTCCGGGTAATCGATAAAAGAGAATCATAAAAATGATGATGGCTAAAAAACCAAGAAAACCAGCTTTTAAGCTTTGCTCCAAAGAAATTTTGCTCAGAGTCGGTCCAACTGATTGTTGAGAAACTAGAGTAATGGGTACGGGTAGGGCGCCGGCATTAAGATTTCTGGCCAGTTCTTTTGCTCCCTCAATCGTAAATTGACCGGTAATTTGGGCTTTGCCGCCAGAAATCTTTTCCTGAACCACCGGAGCGGAAATTAAAATTTGGTCAATATAAATTGCTAATTGTTTGCCAATGTTTCTTGAGGTTAATTCTTCAAAAATTTTTGCTCCCTCATCATTAAATTGAAGCAGAATCAGAGGCTGGTAAGTGGTCTGGTCAAAACCTAATTCTGCCTTTTTTAAATATTTTCCAGTTAATTGAGTTGATTGAAATTCAGGTTCTTCTTCGGTTCCTTGTTCTCTAAATTCTAAAAAGGGAGTTTGACCAATCTGTCTAATCGCTTCGGCTGGATCAATGATACCTGCCAATTCCACACTTAACCTTTCTCCCTGAATCTGGACAATGGGCTCTCTCACTCCAAAAAGATTAACTCTTCTTTCAATCACATCCCTTAATCCGTTCAAGGAATCTGACTTTTCTTTTTCTGGGATTTGGGAAAGGTCAGTTTCATAAAGAAGGCGGATGCCTCCCTGAAGATCCAGACCCAATTTAAAGGGAATATTGGGAAATTGAGGAAGACCTGCTAACTGATTCCAAAAATTTGGATAATTAAAATTAGCCGCCAAAAATGTTAAAAGAAAAATAATTGCCACAATTATATAGGTTCTTCTTTTTGACATATTAATTAATTCTAATATAATTTAGCCGAATTTGGGATAGCAGCACCCCAGTAGTAAAAACTTCGCTTCACTACGGGATTTCGCTTTGCTCGCTTTTTTACCCGAACTTAGGCATACAACATTTTTTATACTTTTTACCAGAACCACAAGGGCAAGGGTCGTTTCGGCCAAGCTTATTTTTAGGTTTTAGGGAATAGGGTCTAGGGGTTAGTGAAGGAGCAACTTGAGGAGGAGACGGAGCAAGGCTAACTCTCAAAACTGTATTGGCAATATTAGATTCCATGGTTGCAAGTAATCCCTGAAACATTTTGTGAGCTTCCGATTTGTACTCCACCAAAGGATCTCGCTGGCCGTAAGCCCGCAATCTGACCGAATCTCTTAAATATTCCATGTTTTCCAGATGTTCTATCCAAAGCATATCTAAAGTTCTTAAGGCAATGAATCTCGCTACTTGATTAAAATTCTCTCCAAGTTCTTTCTCCTTTTGTTCCAGGATTTTCCTCTCTTCATAGCTTTTCAACCAATTTCCAATTTCCAATTTCCAATTTCCAATCGCAAAAAATTCCTGTCTTTTTTTATAAATCACTTCTCGATGCTTATTTAAAACATCATCATAATCTAATAAATGTTTTCTCAAATCAAAATTCATACCTTCAATTTTCGCCTGAGCATCCTCAATTGCCCGAGAAACCAAATTGGCTTCAATTGGCTGGTCCTCAGGTATCTTTAAAACTGACATCAGAGATTTTATTCTTTCTCCGCCAAAAATGCGCATTAAATCATCTTCCAGAGAAACAAAAAACTGGGAAGAACCAGGATCTCCTTGACGACCCGCCCTTCCTCGAAGTTGATTATCAATTCTTCTGGCCTCATGCCTTTCGGTGCCAATGACATGGAGTCCTCCCAGTTCAATCACTTTTTTTGTTTCTTCGGGATTTTGAGGATTTCCACCAAGGATAATATCCACTCCCCTACCTGCCATATTAGTAGCAATGGTTACCGCTCCAAGTCTGCCGGCCTGGGCAATAATTTCTCCCTCTCTTTCATGATGTTTAGCATTTAAAATCTGATGGGGAATCCCTTCTCTTTCTAATAATTTCCCCAGATATTCATTTTTTTCAATTGAAGTTGTTCCGACCAAAACCGGCTGGCCCATTTTATGTCTTTCTTTAATCTCTCTAACTACTGCCTGAAACTTTCCCTCAATGGTTTTGTAAA
>JASEJL010000098.1 GCA_030016465.1 Patescibacteria group bacterium
GAATAAAATTCTTTGAAAACTTCTCAATTTTGGGCTATTTCCTTATTAGGCACTATCTTTAATAGAGAAAGTTTGAATTGATTGTTTGAAGTTTGAAGTGACCCCCATTACTTTGACAGCTTATTGTTTTCTGGAAAATTTGTGATAAAATAGGTAAATGAAAAAGATTGATATTATTTTAGCTCTGGTTTGTGGTGAAGTTATTGCCTGGTTTTCTTATGGAATTTTGAGGAATTTAGGAGTTGAGATAAAGTTTTTAAGTCTAATTTTAGTCATATCCTTTCCGATTTTGACTCTTTTTGGTCTTTGGATAGTCTGGTTTTTGGGAAGAAAATTTTTATGGATTTTTCAGGCAGCCAAGTTTTTATTGATTGGGGCGGTAGCTACTTTGGTTGATTTAGGAGTATTAAATCTTTTAATTTCGGTCTCAGGATTTGGCAGAGGTTTGTTTTATTCAATTTTTAAAGCAATCTCTTTTATTTTCGCTACCTGTAGTAAATATCTTGGAGATAAATTTTGGGCTTTTGAAAAAATGGAAAGAAATGGAATGGGAAAGGAATTTAGTCAGTTTTTCCTTGTCACTTTGATTGGTTTGGGAATAAATGTTGGAGCTGCTTCTCTAATTGTCAACCTGATGGGTCCTCAATTTGGCCTGACTGAAAAACTCTGGGCAAATATCGGAGCAATCCTTGCTGCTTTCATCTCTGCTGTCTGGAATTTTATTGGCTATAAATTTATCGTATTTAAAAAATAAGCAATAAATAAGTTCTTCAAATATTTTATATAAAGGAGGGAGGAATGAAAGGCTTAGAAATTTGTTTAAATTGCTATTGGTTTATGAAGGAGTTAGAACTGGGGAAATACCGAGTTTGTCACGATATATGCATAATAGACATAAAAAAAGATAAAAGGATAATTGGAGTTGGACCATTCCATAGTTGCTCAGATTTCAAAAAGAAAGATGACTAAATCACCCCCCTGCTTACCCTGTTTAGATAATTTTTTATCTAACAGGGTTTATTTTTTAAAAATTTATGATAAAATAATTTGTAAGAATTCCGAGCGTTGTTTACACTTCTTTCTTAAAAGCATCTAAAAAGGAGGGGTGGAATGTAAACAACACTGGCAAATCCTACAAATAATTTAAAATGGCTAATCTAGTTTTATACAGAAAATATCGGCCACAAACTTTTGCTGAGATTATTGGCCAAGAGCACGTGGTAAAAACCCTGAGTAATGCTATTTCTTCTGGAATGATTTCCCATGCTTACTTGTTTTCCGGGCCAAAGGGTTCAGGAAAGACAACAATTGCCAGATTAGTAGCTAAAGCCGTTAATTGCCAAAATCGAAAAGAAGGTAAATTTGAACCCTGTAATCAATGTTTATCCTGCCGGGAAATTAATGAAGGGAAAGCTCTGGATTTAATTGAAATTGATGCTGCTTCCCATCGGGGGATAGATGAGATAAGAGAATTGAGAGATGGAATAAGATTTGTTCCAACAAAATCAAAATACAAAGTATTTATTATTGATGAATGCCATCAGCTTTCTAAAGATGCGGCTAATGCTCTTTTGAAAACCTTAGAAGAACCGCCAGGTCATGCTATTTTTGTTTTAGCCACTACCGAAATCCATAAAATGATTTCTACCATTATTTCAAGATGTCAAAGATTTGATTTTCGAAAATTAACCTTGCCAGAGATTATTAAAAGATTAGAAAATATTTGCCAGAAAGAAAAAGTTAGAATTGAAAAGCCGGCTTTGGAATTGATTGCCCTAAATTCTAGTGGCTCTCTGCGGGATGCTGAAAGTTTATTAGACCAGGCCCTCACCTTTGCCAGTACTTTTAACAGGGAATTAAAAGCCGAGGATATTAAAGATTTATTGGGGTTAGTTGAAATAGAATTGGTAAGTAAATTTACTGACTTTCTCTATCAGAAAAAATCAATAGAAGCCATTAATTTTTTAAACGAAATCGCTGAAAAAGGTTTAGATCTTCAAGAATTCAGCAAATCCTTAATTAATTATTTGCGACAGGCCTTGATTTTACGGCTCATCGGAGAGGCTGCTAGCGACTCGGCTAATCCAATTATTACTGGTTTGACCAAAGAAGAATTTACCAAGCTTCAAACTCAAGTAGCCGTTTTCAAAGAAAACGAACTTCAAAAGATTATCAACCTTTTCCTGGAGGCCCAAAACAAAATGAAATATTCGCCAATACCCCAGTTACCACTGGAATTAGCTATAATTGAGGCTACTGGCCTAGAACAGTAATTACCTAACTTCTTACATATTCGAACTACGGTGATAAAATTGAATAATAATAAACCGTGGTTTATGAGACAGCCGGTTGGGAAAACGCTCGAAAATATTGGAGTAAAACTCTTTCAATTTCTTTTTGACAAATCAGAATTTATTCCAAAATTTATTATTTATTCCAAACCTCATAAAATTAATACAAAAAGAAGAAATATTAGAAAAAATATCACGGTCTATTAAGAATTAAGACGAGAATGAGTAGAAACTTAAATAAAAAATAGCTGGTTGGATTAAAGGAATTTGCAAAAATTGCGGGGTGGTGTAACGGTAGCACAGTTGGTTTTGGTCCAACTGATCTTGGTTCGAATCCAAGCCCCGCAGCCATATTGTCCGTGGCGAACAATGTTACTGCGGGAATTAAACTCTTTCAAGTTTTCACCATCATTTTACCAAATTTAATCCACCAGCCAAAGAAAAGAAACCTCAAAAAGTAGGAATTTCGCTCGGCCGCCCTTCGGGCGGCCGAGCGGGTTTGACAAAAAAATATATATACTATAATCAGGGTAGCCACT
>JASEJL010000099.1 GCA_030016465.1 Patescibacteria group bacterium
CCTTGGGGCGGGGATGAATATAGACCCCCAACCTTATTTTCAGAAAGGGCGGGGTCTAAAGCCCCGCCCTTTCTAACGGGGTTTACTTTATCCAATATTTAATAATTGTCCAAAAACCAATAAGGCCGTTCCAAAAATGGATTTTCTTAAAACCTTGGGAAAATTTTAAATAATTTTTTCTCCAGGATTAAAAAATTTGATAGAATTAAATGTAGGACTTGCCAACATTGTTTACATTCCACCTCTCCTTTTTAGATGCTTTTAAGAAAAAAGTGTAAACAAGGCTTGAAATTTTTTTACAAATTAAATTCCAAACATGGAACAACAATTCTATTTATTAAAAAAGCCGCTTAGTAACTACCTCGTTATTTTATTACTTGTTGTCGTAGGTTTTGTTTTATATACCAATAGCTTTTCAAATCAGATGTTTTGGGATGACGATGATGGTATTCTTAAAAATCAATATATCCAAAATTGGCAATATTTTCCAAAATATTTTTCTGAAAACCTTATTGCCGGGGCAGGTCTTTTAAGTAATTATTGGCGACCAATACTGCTTACGGTTTTTTCTTTAGAATGGCATCTTTGGCAGGATTGGGCGCCTGGATATCATTTTGTTAATACTTCATTTCACATTACTGATGCTGTTTTTTTGTTTTTTATCCTTTTGTATATTTTCAAAAACCGTGCTTTAGCGATTTTTACAGTTTTAGTATTTTTAGTTCATCCGCTCCAGACCGAGGCAGTCACTTATGTTTCGGGATTAGGAGATTCTCTTTCGGTATTTTTTATGTTTTTGGGGATTCTTTTTTACCTTAAATTTCGAATTTCTAAAAAAACACCTCTTCAAAGTATTTCCTATCTCTTGTCGCTTCTAATGTATATCCTGGCCTTAATGTCTAAAGAAACCGCTATTGCAATGCCAGCTTTTATTTTTATTGCTGATTTTTTCTTTTTAGATCAGAATGAAAAACTTTCTCTCAAAGATAAACTGAAAAAAATTGGAAAAGTAATTTGGCCCTTTTTGGTCATATCCGGTTTCTATATTTTGCTAAGAGCCACTGTTCTTAATTTCAAAAATACTTTCAATTTTTATGATGAAGAAAATATTTTTACTTCAAACTTTCATGTCCGTCTCTTTACTTTTTTTCGAATTTTAACCATCTATTTTGGACTTCTTTTCTGGCCCTTTAATCTTCATATGGAACGAACCGTAGAAATTGCCACTTCATTGAATTCTTTTTCTGTAATTTTCGGCGGCTTCATTTTTCTTGGCTTACTTATTTTAGCTTTTACAAAATTTAAACGATTTCCAATTTTAAGCTTTGGGATTTTATGGTTTTTTATTGGTTTAGCGCCAACCTCAAATTTACTTATCCCAATAAGCGGTTTACTTTACGAGCATTGGCTTTATTTACCCTTGATTGGAATTTTTTTAATATTATTCTGGTTAGGAGAAATTGTGGCTCAAAAATATAATCTTCAAAAAATTTTACTTAGTTTATTAATAATTTTTTTGGTTTTTCTTTCCATTTTAACCATAAATAGAAATAAAGATTGGCAAAACCCAATTACTTTTTATAATCAAACTTTGAAGTATACCCCAACAAGTTATCGAGTAATTAATAATCTTGGAATGGCATATGCCGATAGGGGGAACCATCAAAAAGCTGAAGAAACCTATAAAAGGGCTATCAACTTAGATCCATTAAACCCGGTTGCTTACCATAATCTGGGTAATACTTATCGGGCAACAGGAAAAAGAGATTTGGCTATTGAAAATTTCGAAACTGCAATTTCTTTAGATCCAAAATTCTCCTTTTCTTATAATGCTTTAATTAGCATTTATCTAGAGGAAAAAGATTATCAAAAGGCGAGAGAGGTTCTTGAAAAATATCTTGATTACAGTCCATCTAAGCTTGATACACTCTTTATGCTGGCTCAAATTGCAGCAGAAGAAAAAAATTATCAGGATAGTTTGATTTATTTAAGACGGGCTCTCGAAATTGATCCAAAAAATCAACTTATTTACTCCTCAATTATCTATCTCGAAAATTTAATCAAATCTCAAAAATGAAAAAATTGAGTATTATTATTCCTGTCTTTAATGAAAAGGAGACAGTTAGAGAAATTATAAGACTGGTGATTGCTGCTCCTATTTTGAATTACGAAAAAGAAATAATTGTAATTGACGATGGTTCAACCGATGGGACAGAAAAAATATTAAAAAGTTTAAAAGAAAAGAACGGTTTTCTTCTTTTGCAGCATCCTAAAAATTTAGGAAAAGGAGCTGCTATTAAAACCGGCCTAAAGAAAGTAACGGGCGACTTTGTCTTAATTCAAGATGCTGATTTAGAATATGACCCTAATGATTATCAAAACCTTTTAAATGCCCTTGATGAAAATTCTCCGGTTGTTTATGGTTCACGTAACTTAGGAAAAGGAAAAAGGGGTTATCTCTTTTATCTCTTGGGCGGGAGATTTCTCACTGCTTTTTTAAATATAATGTTTGGTTCAAATCTCACTGATGTTAATACTGGCTATAAGCTCTTTCGGGCCGATATCATAAAAAACATTAATCTTGAATCAAATGGTTTTGAGTTCTGTGAAGAAGTTACTGCCAAAATTTTAAAATCCGGTTATCCTATAAAAGAAATTCCTATTCATTATTATCCAAGAAAATTTTCCGAAGGTAAGAAAATCCGTTTTTGGGACGGCCTTATTGGCTTTTGGACGATTATTAAATATTGGAGAAAGTAAACCCCGTTAAAAAGGGCGGGGCTTTAAACCCCGCCCTTTCTGAAAATAAGGTTGGGGGTCTATAT
>JASEJL010000100.1 GCA_030016465.1 Patescibacteria group bacterium
AAAGAGTACCATTGACATAGAGTTTATAGCCTCCTGGATCCGTTGTCCCGATGCCTACGTTGCCGTTATCATTCCTTATCCAAAACCTATACTCTCCCGCATCAACATCTCTGATTGCAAACGCGCTACTACCTCCACCAAATTGCCACTTATGTCCAGTTTCTCCAATAACTCCAAATTGTGGATAGCCCTCACCAACAACTACCTTTGCAAAATCAGGCGTCGTGGTTCCAATGCCGACGTTACCATTCATTATCGAAAAATTACGATCACCGCTATAAGCAATTGGATAGTTATTTACTTTTCCATATATGATGGAAACCTCATCCTCTGTTTTTACTGGATAATCCACCGTTGAGCCACATTCGCTGGCTGATGTTCCATTTATATATACAACAGGATCAGAAACATCCCTCACATTTTTGAAAGTATAGGTGGAATCACCCCTTAGGTAGAGCACTAATGCGCTGCCGTGACTACATTGTACTCTTGGGTTGGCAACGAAATAGTAACTCCCTCTTTTTGATCGGATGTCAAAGTCCAAAAAAGTATCGGTATGACCCCACTGGGTAAGACCAAACCTGAAATATCCAAAAAATGAACCTTTCCAACTGCCGTCCGAGTGAACATTTGGCCTGGATAATATAAATTCCGCAATACCAGCACCATAACCATTTTTTCTATTAAAAAACACAGGGTAAAATTTTGTGATTTCTCCTTCTACTTTAAAAGTTATAGATTCCAAGGCATCATAACAGTTGTTTCCGTTTTCATCGCAATATTCTGTGGCACCTACTTTTCCTTCAACATCAAGCTTCAAACCGGAACTCGGCTCCGTCGTCCCAATGCCGACGTTGCCGTTTGATTGGATCGTCATCCTCGTAACCGGTAAGTATGAAGTTCCTGCACCCCACTCAAGTGTTTTAAAATAAAGAATGCCGCCATAAGGTTCCCCCGTCGCTTGATCAGACTGAAGAGCTGTCAAAGCTTGACCGCTACTTCCACCATAACTTGTTGTGCCTAATGAAAATGTATCCGATGTTGTTCCACCAACATGCAATTTCGACTGTGGCGCCGTTGTCCCGATGCCGACTTTACCGTCATATTTTAGTGTCATTATGTGAGTAAAATCACTTGGAAAAGTTTTCCTTGCTGAGGATCCTGCCCAATCAATGCCGTAAAAGTGAAAGTCTCCACCAAATGTTGGATTCACTACAAAACCCTTACCAGGTGCATACTGTGGGACAAATTTATTGGCGTTTCCTTCACTACCTACATCACCATAACTTCCATAATCCAAGATGGCATTAGTTCCAATAAAGTCAGTGTTACCAAGGGAAAAGTTGCCTAAAGTCAAATAAGGTCCAATTCTGAGCTGGGCAACGCCTTTGAAATCATTATCATTTGTTTGCTCTGGTATGAAGAGGTATTTATCTTTATCAACCGCATCATCACGTTTAAGATCGCCACGAATCCTTATACTTCCGTTAACATCTAACTTATCTAATGGCTCCGTCGTCCCGATGCCAACGTTGCCATCGGCCCGAACATAGAGTCTGGAAGTGTCTCCTGATCTAACATCAAGAGCATAGTAAGAGGCTGAGGTGGTGGCAGTGCTAATATAGACTCCATCCTCAGCAGCTCCAGTAGCAGTGACGGTGAGTTTAGCTGATGGCTCCGTCGTCCCAATGCCAACGTTGCCAGAAATATACGTGTTGTGGGCTACAATGCCGTTAGCAACAAAGTTATGGGTTCCTTCAATGACAATATCGTAGACCTGTTCGTATCCCACAAATTCTATAGATTGGATTTTATCCCATTCCACGTATGGTCGACAGTCCACAGTTGACAGTTGACAATTATTTTCAATAACTGCAATAAGATCACCTTGGGATAAATGGATCACTTTGATCCAATTTGCTTTTTGGATATTGTTCTGATACAATGAAGATGCCGTGGGCGGCGCATAGTGCTGGTTTTGGTTAGTCACCCAGAAACCAACGGATGCAAGTTCCGTGCCGTCCATGGCTTTTGTTTTATTATTTACATATAAAGGACTTGACAAAAAACTTGACAAGGTTTTTTGATTTGCTATATTATAAATAGGGTGACTAGCCAGAACAACGGCATTATGCGTGGTTTCCCAGAATCCGCTTAAATGAGCGGATTTTTTGGTTATTTCATTTTCGCTCCAAACTACCCTTGTTTCACCAAATTCATATTCTTCGGTTAAATGATAAGGATCAGCTTGTTTTAAATTTAGAATTTGGGATTGATAAGAATTTATTTCAGGTTTCGGATTTCCTGCTTCGGATTTTATTGCCAAATAAGGATGATTACCAGTAGTCCGTATTGATTTACCTGATTCAGTAGTTAAACGAAATACTGGTTTCACTCCCATATCCAGTAATGCCTTGATTTTATGTAGTTCGACTTGATTGGTTTCTTGGTTTAATGAATAAACATAATCTCCTGGTTTTACGTCTTTAATTTGAATCTCTCTCGTCTGCCGTTTGTTGTTTGTCGTCCCTTGCTTAAAAATTGCTAATAATGAATCTCCTGTAATACAATTTCCTTGGACATGCAATTTTTGAGCAGGCTCCGTTGTCCCGATGCCAACATTGCCTTTTGAATCAATAAACAAAGCTTCGGTGGTGCCAGTAGCAATTCTCAAAAGAGAAGAGGCAGAACTGCTGTCAGAGAATATATCTAAAAGAGCAAAAGGAGTTGAGGTGCCAATACCAATTTGGCCAGTAGATAGTATTTTCATTCTTTCAGCTCCTCCGGCGCTGAAAATCA
>JASEJL010000101.1 GCA_030016465.1 Patescibacteria group bacterium
TCTATCTTAATTTTAACATAAAATCTATGCTTGATTGAGTAGATAAATCAATTTTCTTAAAATTTATTAATTATTCAACACTCTCATATTATTCTAACTCTATTTTATCCTTGTTCCAATCAAAAATCACTAGTTCGAGACTAGTGATTTAAGGAACACCTACAAACTTCCGAACAATTACCATTACTCACAGCCCTTGATAAATTTGACAGGGTATGCTATAGTACAGGTGGAAAGGATAAAGAAGGGATTTTCAACCTTCCCGGATAATCTCCCCGATTCCAAAGGATATTATCTTAAAGGAATCTGGCTCAGGAACTCCTGAGAAAAAAGATTATTCAAAAGCATCTTGAAATATATTAAGAAGGAGGAGTCATGCTAAACTTAAGAGATGGCTCCAGTTAAGAATCATTCGGTCCTTGGCTGGGTCTCTCCCGCCAAACACTTGGTGGCTTTACGGAAGTTGGGTCAAAGAAGCAATCGCCGGCATTCCTGCCATTCCTGATGATGTCGATATCTATATTGTGAATGGAACTTCTGTAAGAATAGAAAAACTTCTGATTGACAGATTTTCTCCTTGCCTCCTCTCTGCATGTTCAAACCCCACATGAAATTAAAATTTCATACGGGGCAAGTAGTAATGAGAGAATTCTTCCAAAGTAATTTGAGAGAACTCTCTCCTTGCTATACAATAGCTAAAGGAGGCGCTTAGGTTTTCCTGAGTGAATGTACCTTGTAAATTCTCTACTGCTGCGGAAAAAATCTGAAAGGAGGTATAAAGATAAAATGGTTATTAGTTTAAAGAGAACGAAAACCTATTTTCTTACGAGGCTTCTTAAATGGAATAAGCCTTGGTATTGGTGGAAAGCTCTTTTGACCGTCGCCGATTTCCCTGTTGATTTGAAAATTCAGTACCTCGAGAAAATTCTCGAGTCGGGAAAAGGTTGGTTCTATTTTGAGGCCTTGGGAATTTATTATGAGGTCTTGGGAAAGTTTAGCGAACACGACGAAGTACCAGGAGAATTGAAGCGCAAATATCTTGAAAAGATCTTAGAGCCGGAAGCTCTCTTACAAGCGTTAGTGTTTATGAAGTCTACCGTAACTGACTATAGAAGTTTATCACATGAGCTTCTACCGTACGCGCTTCTTAGAAATTTTCCTAATCTTCCTGAAAGATTGAAGTTTCTGCTTAGAGAAAGAACTTGGTCGTTATGGAGAGGGACAAAAGAGACTCTACAGATTATTGAATCATTTTTTGGGAACAATTATATGATTGTTCCCCGATTCAATATTTATTTTCTCTTTGATAGAGTTAACAATGACCAAACTCCAGTTTTTCCCAATATAATATGGAAGATTTTTGATACGGCGGGGAAGGAGACTCTAACCGAGGCCTTAATTGGCCCTTACTGGGGCCATTACCATTCTCAAGTGAGAATTCTCCTTCTGCGAGACGCTCAATCGAGTTACGCCTATCAAGTACCCCCTCAGGCAAATTCTGTAAGAGAAGCAATTGCATGGTTTTACGGGTTAGACCCTGTAAAATTTCAGGGTTTTACTAAAGAAATCTAATAAAGAAAGGGGGTGATATCAATGGAGGTCTGAGGTCTATCGTCAAGGAGATGTTGTTCTTGAGAGAATAGAGGCAATTCCTCGGAATTTTCAGAAAAAAGACAATCCTAGGCTTGAGATTAAAGGTGAGAGAGAAGGACATGTTCACTCTTTTCAAGGACTTACCGCTGTCTTCGATCCTTCCGAGGAGATAAGACAGAGTGAGCCAAACCTCGTAGCTGTGATTGTAGCAGGAGGCAAGGCTATACTTACCCATCCTCAACATGACCAAGTCTTTGGAAACCCAATGGAAATTCCCGAGGGAATTTATAGAGTTCTCCAAGGGCATGAATACCGCAATCCCCATCCTGGTGACTAAAGAAAGGAGGTAACACAGATGGCCGAACAGACGACACAGGAACGTAAAGTCCTAGTTGCGTATGTAGCTCAGAAGATTGAGGAAATTATCCGCGACCTTGGAAGAAGACACGGAGATATTCTTAAATCTATGGGTGTCAACCTCAGGGACGCTCAGGTGCTTATGCTCAACATTATCGGGGAAGCATGTGAAACCCTGAAGACGAAAACGCAACAGCAGCAAGAGAAGAAGAACTAAAAACTTTTCTTCTCAAATCTCTCACGCAGCAGGAGAGAAAAATTGGGGGAGAAGGAAAAAGACAAATTCAAGGTAAGTTTGACACATCCTTAGCTCTCCTTTGTTAAGGACTGGCTAAGTGAGCAGGTTGAAGAACAAGAACTTGAATTTAGTGTCCTTCTCCCCACTTCTTTTGAATTTACACAATTTATTTTACGCTACCCATATGTTAAATTAAACTAGCGCCGAATTTTTCTAAAAGTTGGCTGGCATTTATAATTTTTCTCGGAGACCCCGACCCCAAAACCAATTTTACTTTTTTCTTTTCCATATTTTTAAGAGCGTTGAATAACTTGCTTTTTGACTGACGCTTTGGTATCAAAGTTGAAAATTAGCCACAACTCAGCTGCTTTCCTGCTTCAACTCTGATATCAGAGTAGCAGTTTGGAGGTATTTATCTTTAGTTTTTAATGATCTCTTAGGGTTTTTGAAGACAATATTGAGGATTTTGGAAAGTTAAAAAGACAATTCTTTTACAATTAAGGCAGATACCAGTAAGATAAGCCTGGATTTCGGTTTTGAATCTTCCCAGCCATCTACATTTTCCTAATCTTTGATTTTCCATGGCATCAGCGAATCTTCTCTCA
>JASEJL010000102.1 GCA_030016465.1 Patescibacteria group bacterium
TAACTGAGCAGGAAATGGCGGAGACACTGTCTGTCTAAAAAATGGGTACTTGACATAAAGATATATTATATTCCATAATGTAGCCTCTTTTGGGTTAATTGTTATATATCTTATATTTCATTTCAAAAGAGGCTACTTTTATTTTACTCCATAACTACGAACCGTCCAAAGGGCGGACGAGCGAAATTCCTACTTTTTGAGGTTTCTTTTCTTTAGCTGATGGATTAAATTTGCTAAAATGATAGTGAGAGTTTGAAAAGGTTTAATTCCCGCAGCAACATTGTTCGTTTCGAACTGACTATTTTTAGAAGAAATTATATTTTCTCAGTCGGCGCGAAGCGCCGACGCCCCGCCTGCCCAAAGGCAGGCGGGGCTTTTTTGAGCCGCAGAATTTTTATCCTGCGCCTTTCGAAAGAGGGCGGGATTTGACAAGATATTTAATAAAGTTAATGCGTAATAAAACTTGAGGGCATTTCTGGGATATTTCTGGGAATTTTACGAACAAAATTCCTTGAAATTTCTTCAATTTTGGCTATTTTCTTATTAGGCACTAACTTTATTCTTTTATTCTTTTATTCTTTTATTCTTTTATTCCTTGTTCTCTATCCCTTGTACGCCCATATGGGTGTACAAGGGATAGAAAGAAAATAAATAACTCATTAACTAAGAGATCTAAATACCAATCAAGGAAATCTTCTTGAATAGTTTGGTTAAACCTCTCAATCTAAGCATTCTGCTGAGGCCGAGGAGAATAGTTAAAGAATTGAAGGATGTTCTTTCTTTCTCAGGCTCTCCTTCAATCTCTGCTGAAACTCAGGATCTGAAAGCTGGGTTAAGGTTTCAAGACCAAATTTCTCAAAAAGCAAGGCAATCTCAACCTTCTTTTTTGGTTTGTCTGGAATCATCTACTGAATACTTTAAATGAGCATTTCATTAATTAATAGAAAGTGACCAAACCTCTTATACCAGTATACTTACAATGGATGTGATTAAAAAACTCCCTAGTTTAAACCTTGGAGTTTTTCCAAAATGTTTTTGAACTTATACGGAGAAGATTTTTTAACAAAATTTATCCACAAGCCGAATTTTCCTTGATTTTTAAGCGAAGACTTCAAATTTTCTTTTGTAAAATAATTTTTGGCATATAAATAAAAAAGCCTGTTTAAGGTTTTATTTACCACAAAACAGGCGGAAACCAAAATCTTTCTGCGTATCTAAAAAAGATCTACCCCTAATTTTTCTTTGATTACTTCTTTTATCCTTCGAATATCCTGTTTCATTAGGGTAAATTCTTGATCTAATTTTTCCAATATTGCCAGAAATTTATCGATTCGATTAAAGAGTTTGTTAATTATATCTTTGGTCTCTTTAACATCAGATTTAACTTCTTTCATATCCACTTCTAAATTAGCCATCTTAACTTCCACATTCGTCAATCTCTCATCTACCTTATCAAATCTCTCATCTACTCTGTCAAAATCTTCTTTTATTACTCTGGCAAATGGTTCCAGTGCTTCGGTCACCGCTTCCTTTATATCCTCCTTTTTGATTGGCTTATCCATAGTTATTTTGCTAAATAATTTTTAATAAATTTAATTAATTTCTTAGACTACAATCCGCCCACCGCATCTTCCCGTTCCTTGCTTCGCTCAGAACGGACCCCTCATTTTTCACAGAGGTCAAAAGAAATCATTTGATTATTTTCATAATTATATTTAACTTTTCTGAAGAACCTTGTCAAATTTCCGACTTGGGTAATCTAAAATGACACCGAAAGGGTATTGGTTCTGCAATATAAAATGACACCGAAATAATAGGATAAAATGAATTAAAGGTCGCTATTAAAATAACTTTAATTTCATTTTATTCCTATGATGAATATGCAATCACGCAACCAGTACCTTAAAGAATTAAGGTTAGAATATTAAAAAACTAAATCCAAGAAGACAAAGGGAGAGTTTTCTGAATGAAGCTGAGAAAAGAACTGGCTTGGAAAGGAAGTATCTCATTAAGAAACTTAAACCAAAGAGCAATCTTGATAAAAAGAAAGAAGATAGAAAAAAGAGAAAGGTAATTAAAGAAGCTTCCCATTAAAATCCATGGTGAGCTGGATAATCAGCAAATAGGTAATATCCAGATAGATTATGTAGAGCATTGTGGTAATTCTGCTGCTGGAGAGTTTGTCTGTACTATTGATTCTACTGATATTGCCTCTGGCTGGGAGGAATGGGAGGCAGTGATGGGCTGAAGCCAATTCTCAACCAAGGAAGCCCTGGACAGGGCCAGAAATCGTTCTCCTTTCTCTTGGTTAGAGATAGATACATTCTGACACTGACAAGGGATTCGTTAATGCTCATCTGGTTAAGTACTCTGAGGAGACTAACTTGGGATTCTTCAGATCCAGACCATACAAGAAGAATGATAACTGCTATGTTGAACAAAAGAATTGGTTTCTTGGTCAGAAAGAGATTTTGGTTATCTCAGGTTTGATACAGAGAAAGAAAGAAATCTCTTAAATGATCTCTATCTTTAATGAATTAAGGCTCTACAAGAATTTCTTTCTACCTAGAATGAAGCTGAAAGAGAAAATTAGAGTAGGAGCTAAAATCCATCGCCGATATTATCTAGCTAAAACTCCTTATCAGTATCTAATGGAGTCAGATCAGATTTCTGTGTCTAAAAGGTCAGCTGAGATCACTCCGCTTAAAAGATTAATACCTTATTTGGTGTTAAATTATATTACAGAACAAGAGTCAGTTCGGTGTCATGCTTAAATTACTTGACACGCC
>JASEJL010000103.1 GCA_030016465.1 Patescibacteria group bacterium
TTTTAATCATACCACCTTTCTACATTTTTGTCAAGTTTTTAAGGGCTCAAACCGCCAAAATGAATTCAAAATCGCCTCTTTACGAGACGACTGTCCTATCTGGCTTCCCCTATTGGATACATTCAGAATCTTAGGTGATGGTTTGAAAATCTAAAATCAAAATATAGAAGTTTTAATATTCTAGCTTTAATCCAAGCTTCTTAGCAATCTGATTAATCCATCTCTCATGGCGATTAATTTGGTTAGTTATAGCTGCATATTCTGTTTTAAGATCGCTCACTGCTTTAACCAGTTTTATCAACAGAAACAGTTAACGTTTGGATACTTTCTCTAAGGACATTAAACTCTTCTTGTGTATCTTTTCTAAATTCGTCAAATTCATCCGATGTCAATAATTTAGCCAAATCTTCCTTAGTAGCCATTACTTCCTTGAGCTTTTTGATATCTTCGTTAGTAAGCATAATTACATTATCATTATATATTATATCCTTTCTCAAAATATGATGTCAAATTTTTGTATGAGTCCCATGGGTGTAATATGTTTTTGAACTTATGCGCCCTTTAGTTGTAAATTGAACAGGTTACCAGTAAGAATAGATGCCTGCTGGAGAATAAAAGGAGATGTCATCAAACAGATGATGAAGAATTCTACATCCTAAAGGGATTAGAAATGAAAACCTTAAAAAGAATGTTAGAATTGTTATCAGAATGGATTATTAGATACAATATTAAGAGAAGGCATCAGGGACTAAATGATTTAACTCCTTTAGAATATCTCAAGTCAATCAAACCAGAAATTCATCTGGCTATTGTCTTGTTTCCACCACTTATCTTAGATTCCCTAGAGAGACTTCCGGTGTTTCAAGCTCAAAATATTCCTACTTACTTAATTGGTCAGAGTGTGGTGGACTATTACCTACCTCGCCCATTTTAAAAACTCATAATAGTTATCTGGATAATTCCACGAACGTAGAGGTTTAAAAAATTGTAAGGTAGAACCTTGCATTTTCTAACTTTACATTTTCTTGATTCTTTTTTTAATTTGGAGTTTGTGGTAAAATGTTGAAGGAGATATAATAATTCTAATGGGCTCAAGGCTTAAAAAAATTAAATTGCTTAAAAATTATTTCAAAAAAAAACCAGAGGTTTTAATGGCCTTTGTCTTCGGTTCTCAGGCTAAAAGCACCCAGATGAAAGAGTCGGACTGGGACATTGGCGTTTACTTCAAGCCAAAAGAGTATCTGGAACTGGAATCAAATGTTGAAGAGTATGGAGGCGAAGAAAACATTTGGTCTGATTTAGTTGACATCTTACAAACGGATAATGTTGATTTAGTTGTTCTTAATAGAGCCAAGTCAAGCGTAGTTTACAGCGCTATTACCACAGGTATGCCTTTAATTATTAAAGACTACAAACTCTATTATGACTTGTTGTGCAAGGCAGGTTATGAAGCTATGGATTGGTGGCAGTTTGTTAATGAATTTTATGAAATTAGCAAACAAGCGCGATCCTTGGGTCCGGAGGCGAGAGCACGCGTTCGAGAACGGCTTGATTTCCTCAAAAGGCAATTTCAAGATATCGACCAGTTTAGAGAACTTACATGGGATAAATATCGCTATGACACCAGGGAACAACGTAATGTAGAAAGGTGGGTAGAAAACTTGATAATGGCTGCAATTGACATTGCCAAAATTGTTCTGGCTTCCGATAAACACGGAATACCTCAAGGGTATCGTGATACTTTAAAACTATTTATCGCTTTTTATGTGGACAAGAAATTAGCTGATAGATTTGCGAATTTTGCAAAATTGAGAAATATCATTGCCCATGAATACTTAGATATTAGATGGAAACAGATTAAAAAGTTTATTGATGCTTCAGATGAATTATATCCTAAGTTTATTGAAAAAGTAGACACCCTCCTTAAAAAGAACTAAAAACTATGCCAGATTATCCACCAGAACAACTTTGGCCTTTGTATGAAAAACTACCTGAAGATTTAAAGGAAACCATCTTTTCAGAGAAAACAGCTGATACAATTTATGATGTTTGCACTCGAAATGGTTTGGAAGAAGAGAAAATTTCCGAGGTGGCAAAATACACCGGCTATGTGATGCTTGGCCTTTTACCGCCTGACGAATTCCAAAAAACTTTGGAAGAAGAGTTAAAATTGGAAAATGATTTGGCTAAAAAAGTTACTTTAGAAATCACCAGTTTTGTCTTTTTTCCATTAAAAGAAGAATTGAAAGCCCTTTATAAAGCAGAGGCTGGGCCATTTAAAGCCGAGGTGTCTTCAATTAAGCCTGAAGTTGCGCCGGCTTCGGAAATTAAACCGTTAGTTGAAGAAAAACCAAAAGAACCAAGAAAAGATATTTACCGCGAACCAATTGAATAAAAAAAACAGGGGAATGGTTGCTATCGTTGCTACCATTCCCCTTAATTGTCAAAACGGAGTTTTTATTTCTCCGATCGCTATCTTGTTGTATAGGAATTTCTATCGCCAGCAAAAGCGAGTAAGAACTTAAGTTAAACGAGGCCGAGTCGCTTTTGGAAGCGATACCTTAGTGAGGTGCCCAGCTGAAGGCTGGGAGGGTGGTGGGTGGGTTGTAGTCTTTGCAGGTTTTGACACCTAGGGACCCATTTGCCAAAGACCAATGGGACTCCAACCCTCCCGCCACCCTCCTTGAAGGCACCTCAGATGGAAGGGCGGGTTGTAGTCTTTTAAAGAAAGGGGTCCACTATGTGCTTGTGA
>JASEJL010000105.1 GCA_030016465.1 Patescibacteria group bacterium
CGGTCATCACCATATTTGTCTTTTATTTCAAGCAACTCTTCCTTAATAATCTCATAAATCCTTTTTTCGCTTGCTAAAATCGACCTTAGATCTTCAATAGTCTTTATTACTTCTAGATACTCCTTGTTTATCTTTTCTCGTTCTAAACTAGTTAACCTTTGTAACCTCATGTCCAATATTGCCTGAGCTTGCACATCGGTTAAAGAGAAGCTTTCCACTAATCCCTTTTTGGCTCCATCTGGGGTTTTGGAAGATCTAATTATCCTTATTACTTCATCCAGGTTCCGTAAGGCAATCTTTAATCCTTCTAAGATATGTACCTTCGCCTCAGCCTGTTTTAGGTCATACTTAGTTCTTCTTGTAATTATCTCCTTCCTATGTTTAATATATTGTTCGATCATTTGTTTAAGGTTTAAGATCTCAGGCCGAGAGTCAACTAATGAAAGAAGTATTATACTGAATGATGTTCGAAGGGGGGTATGTTTATAAAGTTGGTTCAGTACCACTTTTGCATCTTCATTCTTTTTTAATTCAACCACTATCCTCATTCCATCTCTATCAGATTCATCCCTCAATTCCGAAATCCCTTCTATTCTTTTCTCTTTTACTAAATCAGCAATCCTTTTTACTAAATCTGCCTTGTTCACCTGATAAGGAAGCTCAGATATAATGATAGCTTCCCTTCCTCCTTTCAGTCTTTCAATGGAGGAACGTGCCTGCAAGACTATCTTTCCCTTCCCAGTTTCATAAGCCTCTCGGATTCCATTGCCTCCAAAAACAAAACCACCTGTTGGAAAGTCAGGACCAGGAATAACACTCATCAAATCCTCTATGGTTACTTCTTTATTGTCAATAACCATAATAATTCCTGTAACCACCTCCCTTAAATTATGTGGAGGTATATTTGTAGCCATTCCTACAGCAATTCCTGATGAACCATTTATCAATAGATTAGGTAATTTTGCAGGTAAAACTTCAGGCTCTTTTAATGAATCATCAAAATTAGGGATGAAATCTACTGTCTCTTTTTCGATGTCATCCAACATTATCAAAGCTAAGGGAGAGAGTCTAACTTCTGTATATCTCATTGCTGCTGCTTGATCACCATCAACTGAGCCAAAATTCCCTTGTCCATCAATCAAGGGATATCGAGTAGAGAACTCCTGTACCATCCGAACAATTGTATCATAGACAGCTACATCCCCATGAGGATGATATTTCCCTAAAACCTCTCCTACAATTCTAGCTGATTTTTTATGTGGTTTATTAAAAGTTACTCCGAGTTCATTCATGGCATAGAGAATACGTCTGTGAACTGGCTTCAATCCATCCCTTACATCAGGTAAAGCCCTACCAACAATTACTGACATAGCATAATCCAAGTAAGATACCTTCATCTCATCTTCAATATAGACAGGCACTACCTTCTCCATCCTTTCCTCCTATAATTTCTCTTCACAAGTCAATGGAACGCAGATTAACGCTGATTGGCAGGATGCTTAAAATTATTAAGATCATAAGAATCTTTCGTTCATCTTGCGTCCTATCCAGAAAGGAAATTCCTATAGTATCAATCTGTTCCTATTTTATCACAATTTCTTTGGTATCTCAACAATTTTTTATTGACACTATCGACTATATTTGATATAAAAACCCTAAACTAATTTACAATAATAGTCGATAATAATATTAGAAAAATATTTAAAAAATATATAAAAAAGACTTGACAAATTCTTAAAAGTATGATATGCTGTTACTGAAAGGAAATGATCTTTGAAAATCTGAATAGGTGCTGAAAGACGGATACAACATATAAACTCGTAAATATTTTTATGGAGAGTTTGATCCTGGCTCAGAACGAACGTTAGCGGCGTGCCTAACACATGCAAGTCGAACGGTCCAGTTCTTTAATTAGTTAAGTGAGTAGCGATACTCATGATTCTATGAAAAAGAGCTGGATAGTGGCGCACGGGTGAGTAATACGTGGGTAATTTACCTTTAAATTTAGGATAACACCGGGAAACTGGTACTAATACTAAATGTGATTACAAAAACGCATGTTTTTGTAATTAAAGGTGGCTTAGTTGTTTTTTCAACGCCACTGTTTAAAGATAAGCCCGCGGCCTATTAGTTAGTTGGTAAGGTAATGGCTTACCAAGACGATGATGGGTAGCCGATCTGAGAGGATGGACGGCCACATTGGGATTGAGATACGGCCCAAACTCCTACGGGAGGCAGCAGTGGGGAATTTTGCGCAATGAGGGAAACCTTGACGCAGCGACGCCGCGTGGGTGATGAAGGTCTTCGGATTGTAAAGCCCTGTCAAGCAAGACGAATTTAACCAAATTAATAATTTGGTTAATTGACGGTATTGCTAAAGGAAGTCTCGGCCAATTACGTGCCAGCAGCCGCGGTAATACGTATGAGGCAAACGTTGTTCGGAATTACTGGGCGTAAAGAGCGTGTAGGTGGTTAGGTAAGTCAAATGTGAAATTTTTTGGCTCAACTAAAAAATGCCATTTGAAACTGTCTAACTTGAGTACAGGTGAGGAGAGCGGAACTTCTGGTGTAGCGGTGAAATGCGTAGATATCGGAAGGAACACCGGTGGCGAAGGCGGCTCTCTGGTCTGATTCTGACACTGGAGCGCGAAAGCTAGGGGAGCAAACAGGATTAGATACCCTGGTAGTCCTAGCCGTAA
>JASEJL010000012.1 GCA_030016465.1 Patescibacteria group bacterium
AAATGGCAGCTTATAAAAGAGGAGAGATTACTTCGGCTTGTCAGATTGTGAAGCCGAAAATTGGCATTTTAACTGGAATTAACGAACAACACATGGCAACCTTCGGCTCTTTGGAAAATATCATAAAAACAAAATATGAATTAATTGAATCTCTGCCAGAAATGGGCTTTGCTGTCTTTAATGGCGATAATGAATACTGCCGGAAGCTTTATAAGCAGGCTCAAATCTCTAAAAGAATTTGTTACACTAAATTTTTTGCCTCTGCCTATGAAGTGGTAATGGGAGATTATTGGGTAAAGGAGTTAAAGATGGAAAAGGAATTCCTTTCTTTTAAAGTCTTTTCCCGTCGATGGGGAGAAATAGGCGAAATTAAGACTAATCTACTTGGAGAACATTGTGCGCAAAATATTTTAATGGCGGCAATAATAGCAAAAGAGATATTGGGGATGACAATAGAGGAAGTTGCTCGGAATTGTCAAAAAATTAAACCAGAGCAGGCTGGAATGAGACTTTTAAAGGGAATTGGTGGTTTAAACATTATTGATTCAACTTATTCAGCCAATCCAGATGGTGTGATAGCTCATCTTGAATATTTAAAAATCTGGCTAGGCAAAAAAGTAATTGTCATGCCTTGCTTGATTGAGCTGGGTAAAGCCTCAAAAAGAATTCACAAAGAAATTGGAAGAAAAATTGGCGAAGTTTGTAACCTGGCAATAATCACAACCAAAGAAAGATTTCAAGAAATAGGTCAAGGGGCGACAGAAACAGGGCTGAGTGGCAAAAACATCTTATTTACCGACAACCCAAAAGAAATTTTGGAAAAAATAAAAAGCTTTTGTCAACCTGACGATGTTGTTCTTTTGGAAAGTAGAGTACCGAGTCAGTTGATTAATTTATTAGTTAAGTAGTTAATTAAAAAGAAGGGTCTAGCTTTGGGCTAGACTCTTGACTAATTGAGGATGGTGTTGCGCTTCGAAAGCAGATTTCAGGCGTCATCTGATTGCATTGAGAACCGCGAGGGCAATTAGTGAGATCAACCAGAACAATCCGACCATCTTCACTGTTTTTTTTCTCGCTTCACTAATTCTATCCCTTGTTACGAGTTCACACTTTGCTAAGAGGATTGTACCCACGAATATCACTGATAAAACAGCTATTAACATCACTAACACCACCGATAACACATCCGTCAATTGCATTTTCTACACCTCCTGAATTAAAGAAAGAAAGTAGAAAAAATTTAGCTTCCTATGTGAATGTGCTATTACCTATTACCTCCTCGTTTATTTAAACTATATACTTTTTATGAAATTTTGTCAAGGTTTCCAGCCAATTTCCATATCTTTGTCACCAAATACTGAGAAAGATGATATTCTTTTGGCTTTGAAATTGCTTTTTCAACTCTGGCGATTTAAGAATGGGAAAGCAATTGATGAATTAGAAGAAGAATTTAAAAAATATTTAGGAGTAAAGTATGCCATTTCTTTTAATAGTGGGAGATCGGCTTTTTTAGCGATTTTGGGATGTTTAGACGTAACACAGGGTAATGAAGTTTTACTTCAAGCCTTTACCTGTAATGCAGCAGTCAATCCCATAATTTGGTCAGGTTTAAAACCAGTTTTTGTTGATTGCGATGAAAAAACTTTTAATATTGATATAGAGGATTTAAAAAGAAAAATCACTGAAAAAAGTAAGGTAGTGGTAGTTCAGCATACTTTCGGCTTACCGGCTGATATGAATGAGATTTTAGAAATTTGCCAAAAAAACAATTTAATTTTAATTGAAGATTGCGCCCATTCTTTAGGAGCGACTTATCGAGATAAAAAAATTGGGACCTTTGGCAAAGCTGCTTTTTTTAGTTTTTCAAGAGATAAAGTAATTTCTTCAGTTTATGGAGGAATGGCAGTAACCAATGACGAGGAATTGGCTAAAAAATTAAGGGATTTTCAGGAAAAGATTGGCTACCCCTCCTATTTTTGGGTTTTTCAACAGCTTTTGCATCCGGTTTTAATGAACTATCTAATTTTGCCGAGCTATTCCATTTTTGGAAAATATTTATTAATTCTATTTCAGTGGCTTCAGATTTTGTCAAAAGCCGTTCATTGGAAAGAAAAAAGAGGCCAGAAACCCGGTTATTTTCCAAAAAAATTGCCAAATGCTTTGGCAATTTTGGCCCTAAACCAATTTAAGAAACTGGAAAGATTTAATAAGTATTGTAGAGAAATTGCTGATTTTTATTATAATGAATTGAAAGATACTTCATTTAAGCTACCACCAGACCCAGAGGAGAGAAAACAAATTTTTTTAAGATTTACGATTAAACATTTCAAAGCCCACCAAATTATAAAAAAAGCCTGGCAGAAAAATCTTTTAATAGGGGATTGGTACCTAACGCCAATTGCCCCTCATGACACAAAATTAGAAAAAATGCAATATATTTTAGGCAGTTGTCCAAAAGCCGAAAAATTGACAAAAGAAACTTTTAATTTACCAACCCATATAAATATTTCCAAAAAAGACGCTCAAAAAATCGTCGATTTCCTTAAACTATCTATCTAGTACAATTTCTACGGCCGTGAAAAACGTACTATAATAAGCGAAAGTATGAAATTATTTATTACCGATAAATTTCTTTGGGATTTATATAGTTTTTTAGAAAAAATAAGTGATATTTATGACATATTTGCCCCCCGACCCTGGAGGGAAGTTTGGTGCCCTGAACTTCATAAATTTTGGTATGAGCGTAGGAAAAGACAAGATAGAAAAAATTTTAGTCAACTCATTTATTATTTAAAAAAGAAAGGATATATAAAGATTAAAAATTTAGAACAAAAGCAAGCAGTTCTTATTACTAAAAAGGGAGCAGACAAAGTTTTAAAAATTAAATTTAAAATCCAAGAAAAAAAGAAAAGACCTGATGGAAAGTGGCAAATGATAATTTTTGATATTCCCGAGAGAAAACGCCATTTACGGGATTTATTAAGAGAATACCTTCATCTTTTAGGTTATAAGATGCTTCAACAAAGCGTTTGGGTTTGTCCTTACGATGTTTTGAAAGAAACAGAAGCTATTTTAAGGAGATGTTCTTTAGATCCTTATGTTAAACTATTTTTAATCGAAGAAGTAGAATTATAGTATAAATTTAACGGCCGTAGAAATTGTATTATAACGTTTGTTTTATGAATTTGAGGTTACATTTATGAATTTGAGGTTACAAGAGATAACAAATAAAAATATTTGGGAGGATTTTCTTTTGGGATGTGAGGAGAAGACCTTTTTGCAGTCTTGGAATTGGGGAGAGTTTAATAAATTGATGGGAAATAAGATTTGGAGATTGGGAGTTTATGATAAAGGAGACCTGGTCTCGGTCGCTTTAGTAGTAAAAATTCAAGCCAAAAGAGGGACTTTTCTTTTGATTCAACATTGTCTTTCTATTTCAGAAACATTGTTAAATAAATTGAAGGAAATCGCCAGAGAAGAAGGTTGTAATTTTATCAGGGTGGCGCCGCTTTTAGAGAGGAATGAAGAAAACATAAAATTATTCAAAGACTTAGGATTCAGGGTAGCTCCCATGCATGCTTCAGCTTATGAGGCAACCTGGAAACTCGACCTTACCCCATCGGAAGAAGAGCTATTAAAAAATATGAGAAAGACTACCCGTTATTTAATTCGCCAGGCCCAAAAAAATAATGATATTGAAATTTTTCAAAGTCAGGAGACGAGCGATGTTGAAACTTTTAATAAAATTCATCAGGAAGTCGTTAAGGTCCAAAAATTTGTTCCTTTCTCTCTGGAATATTTTAAAAATGAATTTTCTGCCTTTCTGCCTGATGACCAAGTTTCTCTTTTTTTTGGCAAATACCAGGGTAAAATTATTGCCTCAGCTTTTGTGATTTTTTGGTCAAATATTGCTTTTTATCACCATGCTGCTCTGTTGCCTCAATATCACAAAATCCCGGTTGCTTATTTACTTCAGTGGGAAGCGATAAAAGAAGCCAAAAGAAGGGGTTGTGTTTTGTACGATTTTTGGGGATATGTTAACCCAAAAGAAAACCCTAAGCACCCTTGGGCCGGTCCCACCTTTTTTAAGATGGGCTTTGGCGGCGTGTCTTGTGAATATCTAAAAACCCAAGACTTCCCCCTTTCAAAAAAATATTTTTTAACTTACATTTTTGAAAAGTTAAGAAGGGCCAATCGAGGGCTTTAGGTGTCCAGGTAGAACCTTGGACATTATTTTTATGAGAAAGTATCGAAAGCCATATCGGGTTAAAAAGAAAAAATCGATATTAATTTGGAAGAACCGCTTTTTTTGGCTGGGGATTTTAATTTTAATAATTTTTGGAGGAATTTTTTATCTAATTTTTTTTCATTCTTTCTTTCAAGTAAAAGTTATTAAAATTTCCGGCAATCAAAAAGTAGCAACTGAAGATTTAGAAAATTTATTGAATCAAAAAATTATTCACCCCCCACCATTTTTTTGGTGGAGGGCCTCTAAAAGCATTTTTTTAGTTAATTTTGGTGAAATCAGAAAAGAAATCTTGAAAAGCTTGCCCCAGATTGAGGAAATAGCTTTAAAAAGAAAATTTCCAGATACGATACTCGTTCAAGTCAAGGAGAGAAAACCGACAGCCGTTTTTTGTCAAAACGCAACCTGTTTTTTTATTGACAAATATGGCATCATCTTTGAACCAGATGTAGATGTAACGAGGAAAGACCTCGTTACATTAAGGAAAGAGAGGAAGGAGGAAATGAGCTTGGGAGAAAAAATAATTGCCAAAGAGCAGCTTTCTAAGATTTTAGAAGTTGAGGCAAAATTAAAAAATGAGCTAAAAATCTTATCAGAGGAAATTTTAGTGATTTCCGAGGAAAGATTTAATGCTAAAACCTTGGAAGGCTGGCAGATTTATTTTAATTTCCAAGAAGATTTAGAATGGCAATTAACAAAACTGAAGGCAGTTTTAGAAGAAGAAATTCCCCAGGAAAAAAGAAAAAATTTAGAGTATATTGACGTCAGATTTGGCAACTTCGCCCCTTACAAATATCGCTAATCGATATAGTAGATAAAAATTGAATAGCCAATTTTTTTTAGAGGTTGATATTGATCTAACCAGTGATAATAGCTGTGGGGTTGATCAAAACCTGGAGCAGGAAATCCTCGGCCACCCTGTAGAAAAGTAGCAGATATCGCTAAATAACTTCCTTTGGGTAATTCTTTTGGATCTCTTTGTCCCTGCCAAGAGGCATATTTTTCTTTTAGATAATATTTGGCATCTCCTCCTCCAAAATAATCAACATAGATTTTATCAATTTCTTTTTGATCTACCCATTTTTTTAATCTCTTTAAATCCTGACCCCAATCTAGGTTAGAGTTAGTGACATAAATATAAGCTTTATCTGCACCACCAGCAATCTCATTAAAGTAGGCAAGGAAATGGGGATAAATAGAAATTACCGAGACCGCTTGCCAAAGAATTAAAATTATCAAGAGAGCGTATTTTAATTTCAGGAGAGGTGGTTTTAACCAGTGGATAATAGCGGCCGATACCAAAATCATTGTAAAAGGAAAAACCGGCAAAAGGTGTCGGACTCCAATATTTAGATTAGAAGTTAAACTCGTTAACCAATAAAGAGTAATAAAAGAAAACATAGCGAATTCTGGAAAATGACTTTTTATCCAATCTTTTATCCTTTGAAAAGGATTTATCCAAAATGGTTTTTTAATTAACCAAGCAAGATACAAAAGAGCAATCAAAGTCAAAATATGAAAAGCTAAAGGCTCTTTGATTACATAAACAACTGGAAAATAATTTTTCCAGCCAGCGGCTGAAATTTTGCCTAAAAAATAAGTTGTATGACCGCCGGCCGCTCTTTGAAAAATCATCAAAAGCCCCAAACTGTAATGAGCCAGAGATCTGAGAATTGGTTTATCTGCTGCCCAGATAGTAATTTCGCCTGGGCATCTTAAAATTTTTTGGAAAGAAGTAGGGGAGAGACAAGTTTCTTTTATCGAAGAAGGTCCACCGGCATAAGAAGTCAAAATGAATTTTGTGTCAGTTAGTTGTTTTTCCAGAGGATAATTCAGAGTGTGGTAAAAATAAACAAACCAGATTAAAAGAAAAGCTAGTAAAAATACAGAAGTTAAAATTTTTAAAGCTTCTTTTAATTTTTCCAAACCCTTCGTTGTAGTTTGAGTAAGCAAAAACCAAACAAAAGCCAAAAAAATAAAAAGAGGAATTAAAAGAATGAGAGAAAATTTCAAAAGTTGGGCAATACCTAAAGCAAGGCCAGATAAAAAAATATTTTTCCAAGAGGGCTCTTTTAAGGCTTTTAAAAAATAATAAATAGCAAAAACCACTCCAAAAGCTGCTCCAACATCAGTGGTTACTAATCTCCCGTGGGCCAAAAAAGTTGGAGAGAAAGAAAAAAGAAATAGAGCTAAAAGAGCAGTTTTTGGCCCAAAAAGTTCTTTTGAGAATTTAAAAATATAAAATCCAAGCAGAATTAAAATCAAAATCATTGGGATTCTTCCCCAAAAAATCATTTGGTCAGCCGGGTTCCCTGAATGATAAAGGAAATGATAGCCAAAACCCCATTGACCATTAATATCTTCTTTCCAATCTTTAATTTCAGAAGGAAAATTTATGCCTTTGATAAAAAGTAGGGGAATGGCAGCTAAATCTTTCAGTAAGGGAGGATGTTCTGGATTTAATCTCATATCTTTTTGGGTTAAATAAGAATAACCGGCCGGCAAATGAGCTACTTCATCCATAGTAGCCGAGTCATCTCTCATACTGAAAAGAGAAACGAAGAAGACAAATAATAAAAGCAAAGCAGCAATAATATTTATTAATTTGTTATTTAATTTCATAGACAAAAATTTCAGTTATTTTTTTGAGTTTTCCTTGGGGAAATCTTTCTGAAACTTTTTTAAATAATTCTTTATCTTCTCCTATTGGCACAATTACAGTATTTTTAGAGGCTTGTCCCTCGGCCGAGAGGGTGGTGGATGGGTCGTAGTCTATTTTAATTCTATCTAAGTTTTCGGGCAATAAATAGATAGATTGAGGCTTCTCATATTTTGTATTTTCAATAAACATTACTGTTTGGGCTGGCATTGGAATTCCATCGAACCAAGAGACAGGCACCCCTGGTCGGTTTACTATAACATATTTTTGAATTTCAGCTGATAGAGAATTTAAATAATTTCCAATTTTTACATAATCTTCAGAAAAAGCATTTTTTACTTCAGGATTTTGCCCCCATTTGTTAAAATATTTATCAAATTCCACGACCCCCGTCATTAAAAAGAAGAGAAAAACAGTAACATAAAGTAATGTTTTGTGTTTCGTATTTTGATTTATCCACTGATAAATATTCCAACCGCCGAGACCTGCAAAAATATAAACTACTGGAATTACTCCGATAATACGAAGAGCATGAGGAATTCCTTCATAGGTTAAAATCCCCGGTAAAAGCATAATAAAAAACCACAAAATTAATAGCCAATAGCTAATCGCTAGTGGCTTTTTCAGTAGTCTTTTTATTGTTAAGAAAAATCCTATAAGAAATAATATCCCCAGTGGCCATAAAAGCATGGGAGAGCCGGCAAAATTATGACGCCAATTGGGATCACCATAAAAATTAAACATTCCTAAATGTTTAACAAGGCTTTCTCCAAAAGTTTTTAATGGGTTTTGTTGAGTAAAAATTGAAACTCCAGTGGCCCGGCTAATAAACTCTCCGGGATTTTGTAGAAAATAAATTCCAATGGGAAGAGCTATTAAAATTATAAATGTCAAATTACAAATTACAAATTTTAAAAATTGTTTTTGGAGATTTTGTTTTTGATAAATAAACCACCAAAAAATTAAAATCAGAGGAAGCAATATAACAATAAATCTATAAGAAATATAAGTGTAAAATCCCAAACCAAAAAATAGACCAGCGATTATAAAATTAGATAATTTTTTAACTTGAAAACCTTTAAATAAAAAATAAAAACTAACAACTAAAACAAATGGAAGTAAAATCGCTCGAAAGCCAATACGAGAAAAATTGATATGCCAAAAGGAAACCGCCAAGAAAAAACTAGAAAGTAGAGCAATACTTGTTGCTTGTTGCTTGTCATCTGTTTCTTTGATAAATAACTCTTTAGTTAAAAGAAAAAGTCCTCCAACTGTTAAAATTCCAATTATGGCGGCAACAATTTTTATTGACCAAATTGAGACCCCAAAAATTGAAAAAGAAAGGGCAATTAACCATATCATCAGTCCTTCTCGGCCGTTATTCTCAGGATAAAAAATTTTGAAATTACCAGTTTTTAGACTCTCTAATGCTTCGTTTCCATTAATGGCCACATCAGGATAAAGCCCAGGCGGAATAGAAGATAATTGCCAAAGCCGGAAAAAGGCAGCAATAGCTAGAATAATAAAAAGAAATATTAAAGTTTTGTTTCTTTGAATAATTGCAACCATTAAATAATTTTAGCAAATTTAGACTAAAAAAAATAGGAGTGGAATTCTGCAATCTAAAATGTAACCGAAACTTAAAGTCAAGTAAAGGTGTAAGTCTATAACCTATTGGAAAATTCGGTTAGAAAGTCAGAAGTTGTTAATCTATCTATTTTAAGGTTGGGGTTTCTGATGAGGTCTTTTTGGGTGTTGGAAAAAAGAAACAAGTCTCTCAGTTTTTTGTTAAGTTCATTTAAATTAGAAAAGAGATGGATATTGTAAGATCTTGCAGTTCTCCAAGGTGGCACCTTGGACAAAGCAAACGGAAAGTTTTAATCCTTCCCAAAACTTTCCCTGAACTGAAAAAAAAGTAGTAAAAAGAAAAATAAGGCAAAAAATAAGGCAAAATAATTTGATTTATTTTCTCCAGATTTAATTAAAACCATTTTTTGATTTTGAAATAAATAGCGATGACACTAAAAACAATAACCATTATGAGAATAATTAACCAAAAACCAAAGGGTAGTTGGGATAAAGGAAGCTCAGTATTCATTCCCCAGATACTGGCTAAAAGAGTAGGGGGAAGGAGGAGGGCTGAAAAAATAGTTAAAATTTTCATTATTTCATTAAGGCTAAAAGTAACTAAAATATGACTGGTTTCCTCAAGGGATTCAATTGTTTCTTTTGAGTTTTTTATAGTATCTTCAATTGCCCGGTAAATTCTAAAAAGAGAAAAATAGTAAGGTTGAAAATCCAGATCAAATAATTTAGGGGCAGCATTTTTTAACGAGAAGAAAATAATTTTTTGAGGCCCGATTACTCTCCAAAAATCAAGGATTTTTGTTTTCAAAAGAGAAACTTTTTTGATAATTTCTCCTTTTTTGCCGGAGAATATTTCCTTTTCTAACAAATCAATCTCATTTTCTATCTCATCAATTTCAGTTAATTTTTCCCGTAGAAGTTTCTTTAAAATTGTAAAAAGAAGATACCCTATTCCTTTTTTCAAATAATCCATTTTTGCTTTTTTTGATTTTAAGCACTCTTCAAAAATGGAATTTAAGGGTTGAATAATTTTGTAATGACTGGTGACAAGAAAATTTTTCCCGGCAATAATATCCAATTCCTGAACTTCCATATCCTCCTTATTTAAAATAAGACGATGTAAAATTATAAAGAGGTAATTTCTAAATATCTCAATATCAGGATGACGAACCGGCGGAAGTAACGTCGTCAGGACCAGAGGATGCAATCGAAAATTATTTTTCAGATATTCCCCATCTTCTTCAGTTGGTTCAACTATATCTACCCAGATTAAATCGTTGTATTTAATAATCTTTCTCATATTAGAAATTAAAACTATTTGTTAAATTTTAGCATATTTAGAAATTTAAGCAATGCTGAAAGCCAACACGGGGTTTGAACCCGAAGTTTTGCTTCTGTCCGTAGTTTTTTCTTTTTCAGGTTGTCTTTTTCGCCTCTAAAACTATCAAGCCCCATTTTTTTGACATTAGCAGTTGAAGGTCTTGACTGCTAATTTTAGTGTTGATATAATGGATATAATGGTAACCGAACGTCAAGAACAGCTATTAAATACTGTAATTCAGGAATACATTAATTTAGCTCAACCGGTTAGTTCTCAATTAATTGAGAGAAGATGTAATTTTGGGATTTGTTCAGCCACTATTAGAATTGATATGCAAAAACTAACTGATGCCGGATTTTTATATCAGCCTCATACTTCAGCCGGCCGAGTCCCCACTGACAAAGGTTATCGATTCTTTGTTAACCATTTATTAGAAAAAGGATTTTTTGACCAACTTGATTCTGAGGTAGAGAATTGGGTTAGGGAAGAAATTCGAGATACAGTTAAATTTATTCAATTCATCACAAAAAAAATAGCTGCCCTTTCATCTAACTTAGCCTTGGCTTATTTGTTTAATAAAAAGATTTTATGGAAAGAAGGTTGGGAAGAAATTCTCCAGGAACCAGAATTTAAAGAGGAAAAGTTTGTATCTGGTTTAGCTGAACTTCTTAAAAATTTTGAAGAAGAGATCGAGGAGTTTAAAATTAATTCAGGGATTAAAATTTATATTGGGAAAGAAAATCCTTTTTCAAAAGCCAAAGATTTTAGTATAATAATTTCTAAATGTCATTTTCCCCAAAAACAGCAAGGAATTCTAGCCATTCTGGGTCCCAAAAGAATGAGTTATGAGAAAAATATTGGCTCTCTGAATTCTTTAATAAAATTATTAGAAAAGTATTAATATGACTGATGAATTAAAGAAAAAATCTGAGAAGTATCAAAAAGACGACAACCCACCCGCCACCCACACCCCATCTCTCTCCGAAGAATTAAAAAAATTGCAAGAAAAACTCCAGGAGTGTCAAAAATTAAAAGATGAATATTTAGCTGGCTGGCAAAGAGAAAGAGCAGAATTTTTGAATTATAAAAAAGAAGAGATGGAAAGAGTTGGCGATTTGATAAAATATGCTGGTACCGGATTTATATTAAATCTTTTGCCAATTTTAGATAATTTCGAAATAGCTCAAAAAAAACTACCCGAAAATTTAAAAAATGATGAGAATGTAAAAGGATTACTACTGATTAAAAATCAGCTTCAAGATTTCTTAAAAAGTCAAGGGGTAGAGGAAATAAAAACAATTGGGGAAAAGTTTAATCCCAACTTTCAAGAAGTGGTAGAAGAAATTGAAAAACCAGATGCAGATTCCGGAATAGTTATTGAAGAAATCCAAAAAGGTTATAAAATTCATGGTAGATTATTAAGACCTGCCAAAGTAAAAATTGCAAAATAATGACAACAAAGCAAAAAACGATTAAGGTAATGGTTGATAAATCACATCTTTTGACCCTGGGAGAAAAGATGTACATTGAGAGTATTGAATTAATTCGAGAGTTGGTTAATAATGCTTATGATGCTGATGCCACAAAGGTTTATATCACTATTTCTCCTGAAAAAATTTTAGTTGAAGATGATGGTAGTGGAATGAGTCGGAAAGGGCTTGAACAATTTTTTACTGTTGGTTCTGAAGAAAAAAGAATTCATACTATATCTCCTCGTTTTGGTAGAAAAAGAATTGGCCAATTTGGCATTGGCAAATTTGCTGCTCTTTCAGCTGCTGACCAATTTAAAGTTCAATCCCGCAAGGGTAAATGGATTTATGAAGTTATTTTTGATAGAGAGGATTGGCAGAGAGATACCATCTGGGAATTGCCAATTTCTTCTCGCCAAGCTACTCCTTTGGATTGTCGGGGAACAAAAGTGATTTTGGAAAAACTCAAAAAGAAATTTAATTTATCAGAAGTAGAGCGATATTTAAAAGAGACAATCCCTTTAAGGGCTAAGAAATTTTCGGTTTATCTTAATGGAAAACTTATTACCCCCAAATTTGTTCCCGGTCGGACCATACCGATTGATGTTAAAACGCTTTATGGTCCAATTGAGGGTGAGATTATTATTGCGGTTTCCCCAAAATTGGTTGATCAGCCAGGCATTGAATGTCGGGTTAAGCAAGTTTTAATTAAAAGAGAATTCTTTGATTTAGATAAGAAACCTCAGCCAGGTTTAGCTAAAATTTGTGGTTGGGTTAATGCTGATTTTTTGCCTATTACTGCGGGTAGGAATGATTTTATTCAGGATTCGGCTGAATATAAATTGTTTTATCAGATAATGAAGAAAAATTTGGAAAAAATTTTGAAAGAACTTCGGCACCAAATGGAAATGAGAAATTTAAAAAAAATTTCTCGAGAACTGAGAGAGATTCTTAATAAAATTCGTCAGGCCTTAATTTTAAATCCTGAACTTTTGCCTTCTGGTCGGACTATTACTGAATTGAGAAAAAGGATTGGTAGCAGATTGATGGGAAGCGTAATTATGCCAGAGGTCAAAGAAACAAAAATAAAAGAGATCTCAGTTGGAAAAGAAGCAGTTAGAGAAAAATTACCTTCAAAAGAGAAAAAACTATTGATTGAGTTGCCAAAGCCACAAGTAATTAAAAAAATTCGGATTAAAAAATTAGGTATTAGTTGTGGAATTGTTAGTTTAGGTGAGGAGGGTCCGGAAGTAATTTCTCAAGGCAATATGATTTACATTAATCAAGACCACAAGATTTATCAAAAACTTTATTCTAAAAAGGATTTATTTAACCTTCATCTTTTACGGCTTTTAAGCCAAGAAATAGTGATGATGAAAAAAATTAGATTACCAGCTCGGGAGGCTTTTAACTGGCAAAGCCGACTTTTAACCGATGCTATAACTTAAGGTATAGTTATTAAAGAATGGAATAGAGTTTTGCGTTGATCATATAATTCCATTTGCATACTCCAAGCCGAAGGTGAGGGTTGGGCTATTCATTGCCAATAAACTGGAAAAATATAAATAAAAGTCAGTTTTTACTACATATGAAAACTCAAACTAATTCACGTAAATATGAGGGTCAGTGCAGATTTTGTCGCCAAGAGTTTACAAAAAGAGAAATTATTAGACATTTAGATAGTTGTGAAAAAAGAAAGAGAAATGAAAAAATAAAGAATTTAAGATTAAGAGTTGCTGCTCCTTGTATGCCAAATTTCTGGTTGATAGTAGAAGTTAATGAAAAAGCTAAATTAAAAGATTTAGACAAATTAATTAGAGATGTTTGGGTAGAATGCTGTGGTCATCTGAGCTTATTCGGCAATTATGGCAATGAGGTAGCCAAAAGAAGAATTATTATGGAGACATTACAGCCTGGTGATAGTATTGGTTATATTTATGATTTTGGCAGTTCGACTGAGTTGATTATTGAAGCTGTAGGATATACTAATTGTGAGTTAGATGATGATAAAAGAATAGAATTGGTTGCCAGAAATTATTTACCACCTTCCAATTGCCAAAAATGTGGGGTCCAAGCTACTTTAGTTTGTGTTGGTTGTAGCGGGGAAAGAGAAGTATTGGTATGTGATGAGTGTGCTGAGAAATATCACAATGAAGAAAACGAGGAAGAGGAACATTATCTTTTGCCCTTGGCTAATTCTCCTCGTTCTGGTATTTGTGGTTATGAACCATCAATGCCCTTAGATAAACTGTTTGAAGAATAATCTAATTCTTAAAGGTCGCAAAATAATTGAGTTCTCCAAATCGCCAAGCGATTTGGAGAAAAGAAGATTCTGGTCGAACGAGGGCTTCTCGGATTGCAGAGCAATCTGAGTGCCGGCTGAGACCAGAGGGATGCGTATGCCAATAATTCCGTGGAGACCATTTTGGGATATTGAGAGATTTTTCGAGGAAGAGTGGCCGGAATGGCCGGAGTTTAGATTTCCCAGCGTGCCGATGATTAGAACTCCTAGAATGGATATTTATGAGACCAATGGCGAGGTAGTGGCTGAAGTTGAACTGCCTGGCGTTGAGCCAAAAAACATTGAGGTTGAGGTGAAAGACAATGTTTTGAAAGTTGAGGCAAAAGCAAAAGAGGTGAAAGAAATAAAAGAAAAGGGATATTACCGAAAAGAAATGGGAGCGAGATATTTTAAGAGGGCAGTCAGCTTGCCAACTGAGGTAATTGGGGAAAAAGCAGAAGCCGAATATACTGATGGGATCTTGAAAATCACCATTCCCAAAACCAAACCCAAAAAGGTTGAAGAAAAGAAAATTAAAATAAAGGTTACGAAGTAACCCGAAACCCCGCATAAATTTTGCTATTTCATTCTAAAATCTATTAGAATTAATAATAGAGCGCCTAAGAGTTAGGCGGCACGCGGGTCTCGAAGGGACCTTTCCGAAAGAGAGCGTGTCGCCAAGGAGAAATCTTGCAAAATTTGTGCGGGGTAAAGGTTAAATAAAACTATGGCTAAGATTTTAGGTATCGATTTAGGCACATCTATTTCCAAGATGGTTACTATTTTGCATGGAGAGCCAAAGTGTTTGGAATCAAGAGAGGGTTCGATTTTAATACCCTCGGTGGTGGCAGTGGCAAAAAATGGCGAAAGATTGGTTGGGATTTTGGCTCAGCGCCAGGCCATTACCAATCCCAAAAATACCATTTTCGCTGTCAAGAGATTTATTGGCCGAAGATTTTCTGACCCAGAAGTCCAGAAAGAGTTAAAAAGATTACCTTATGAGACCAGAGAAAGGTCAGATGGCGGAGTGGAAATAAAAATGGGCGATAGGTGGTATACACCTATTGAAATTTCCTCAATGATTTTACAAAAATTAAAATTGGATGCCGAAGAAAAATTGGGAGAAGAAGTAAATTCCGCGGTTATTACCTGTCCGGCCAATTTCGATGACAGTCAGAGAAAGGCAACCAAAACCGCTGGTGAGGTGGCCGGATTTAAGGTTCTGCGAGTTATTAATGAGCCAACCGCTGCTGCCTTGGCCTATGGTTTGGGAAAAAAGAAAGCCGAAAAAGTGGTAGTTTATGATTTTGGTGGTGGAACTTTTGATGTGACGGTTTTGGAGGTTTCTCCGGAAACCGTAGAAGTCAAAGCCACAGGCGGCGAGCCTCATCTGGGCGGAGAAGATTTTGACCAAAGGATTATGAACTGGGTGATTGATGAATTTAAAAAAGAACAAGGAATTAGCTTAGCCAAAGACCCTCTTGCTTTACAGAGGATAAAAGAGGCGTCAGAAAGGGCAAAAATTGAATTGTCTTCCACTTTGGAAACTGAAATTAATCTTCCTTTTATCACTTCCGATGCTTCAGGTCCCAAACATCTTTTATACAAATTATCTCGGTCCCAATTTGAAAATATGACCAGAGACTTGATTGAGCGGTCAATTGAGAGGACTAAAAAGACTTTAGAAGAAGCAAAACTGACTGAAAAAGATATTGATGAAGTTGTTTTGGTTGGCGGAACGACTTTGATTCCGGCAGTCAGAAGACAAGTTAAAGATTTTTTTGGCAAGGAGCCGAATAAGACAATTAATCCAGAAGAAGTGGTGGCCATGGGAGCAGCAATTCAAGCTGAGATTCTAAAAGCAAAGGAAGAAGGCAGGGCGCCAGAAGGCGAAATAAAAAGTGTTTTATTGTTGGATGTTTTACCTCTTTCTCTAGGAATTGAGACCTTAGGCGGAATAAATACCAATATGATTCCCAAAAATACCACCATTCCCACGGCAAAGACTCAGATTTTCTCTACGGCTGCTGACAATCAGTCCTCAGTGGAAATCAATGTTTTACAGGGAGAGCGGCCAATGGCAGCTGATAATCGTTCAATCGGCAGATTTATTTTAGACGGAATCCCGCCAGCTCCCAGAGGTATTCCCCAAATTGAAGTAACTTTTGATATTGATGCCAATGGTATTTTAACTGTTACTGCCAAAGACAAAGCTACCCAAAAGAGCCAATCAATTAAAATTGAAGGTTCAATTAGTCTTTCCAAAGAGGAAATAGAAAAAATGAAAAGAGAAGCCGAATTATATGCGAAAGAAGATAAGAGAAAGCAAGAATTAACTGAAGCCAGGAATTTGGCTGACAACCTGATTTATACTACTGAAAAAACTTTGCGAGAAGTTGGAGATAAAATTTCTGCTGAAACAAAAAAAGAAATTGAAGGGAAAGTTGAGGAATTGAAAAAAGTCAAAGATGGTGATAATATAGATGATATAAAACAAAAAACTTCCGAATTATCTCAGGTAATTCAGAAAGTGGGAGCCGAGATGTATAAAGCTGCCAGCGAAAAGAAACCAGGAGAGGAAGAAGGGCCAAAAGCTGAAGAAGGTGAGTATAAAGAGAAACAGTGAAACTGCATTACCTCGCTTAAAAGTTATTCGTATATTGGTAATAAATTTATATTTCGCAGCCTTTTATGGCACAAATTGCCCAAGAGAAAATTGAGAGGGTGAGTCGAGCGATTGCTAATGAAATCAGACCCCAAAAAATCATTCTTTTTGGTTCTTTTGTCTGGGGAAAAGTGACTAAAGATTCGGATTTTGATTTATTGATTATAAAGAAAACGAAGAAAGATAAACATAAAATCCAAATTTCATTAGGTCGAATTTTATTCGGCAAAGGTATACCAGTTGACACCCTAATTTATACCCCAGAGGAAATTCGGAAAAGGCTAAAATTGGGAGATTTTTTTATTCGCAATATTATTGAAAAAGGAAAAATTCTTTATGAAAAAAAATAAACTCTATCTCGAGTGGTTATTAAAAGCTCAAGAGGATGAAAAATCGGTTCAAATTTTATTACAAGAAAAAGGACCACCAAATACAATCTGTTTTCATGCTCACCAAATTGCAGAGAAATGTTTAAAGGGATTTTTAATTTATCATAATAAAGAATTTCCCAAAATTCATCATTTAGACCTTCTTTTAGAAATGTGCTTAAAAGTGGATAAAGAATTTTCAAAAATTAAAGAAGAAATTTTCTATCTAAGACCATTTTATTTTGAAACCCGTTATCCCGGCGAATATCCTCAATATAATGAAAAACAGGCTCGACAATCTTTTGAAAAAGCAGTAAAAATTAAAGAATTTATAATAAATAAAATATCTGCGAAACAAAGTGAGCGCATATAATTAATATGGCAAAAGACTACTATCAAATTTTAGGCGTTAAGAGAGATGCTTCTCCTGAAGAGATTAAAAAGGCCTATTATAAGTTGGCTCATAAATATCATCCAGACAAAGAAGGTGGCGACGAGAAGAAATTCAAAGAGATAAACGAGGCCTATCAAGTTCTTTCTGATAAAGAAAAAAGAGCTCAGTATGACAGATTTGGTAGAGTATTTGAAGGCGGCCCAGGAGCTGCTGAACCAGGGTTTGATTTTCAATGGGCCTGGGGAAGACCTGGAATGGATTTTGAGTCCATCTTTGGCGGAGATTTTGGGGACTTGGGAGAAATGATGGAAGAAATGTTTAACTTTGGAACGTTGCGAAGAAGAAAAGATTTAAAAAAAGGAAAAAATATTGAAATTGATATTGAAATTCCTTTAGCAGAGTGTCTAAAAGGAAGAGAAAAAGTAGTTACTCTTTACAAGTATATTATCTGTTCTCGTTGTCAGGGAACCGGAGCAGAACCTGGCACCAAAATTAGTGAATGTTTTTCTTGTCGGGGCACAGGTGAAGTCCAGCAGATTAAAAAGACCTTTTTTGGCTCCTTTACTCAATATACAATTTGCCCGGAATGCGGTGGTGAGGGTGCTCATCCGGAGAAACCCTGTAATGTTTGCCGGGCCGAAGGCAGAGTAAAGGGTCAAGAGGATATTAAAATCTGGATACCAGCCGGAGTTGATACCAACCAGGTGATAAAAATTGAAGGTAAAGGCGAGGCTGGAAAGCGAGGCGGAAAACCAGGCGATTTATATGTGAGGATTTTTGTCAAAAAACACCCGATTTTTCAAAGAAAAGGAGACGATTTATATATCTCAGTTCCCATTTCTTTTTCCCAGGCGGCTTTGGGTGATGAGATAGAAATTCCTACTCTTGAAGGAGCTAAACTTCTTTTGAAAGTTCCTGCTGGCACCGAATCAGGAAAAATTTTAAGAATTTCTGGCAAAGGCATTCCTCATTTTTCCGGTTATGGCCGAGGAAATTTATATGTTGAGTTGATTGTCAAAACTCCAAAAAGATTGACAAAGAGACAGAAAGAATTATTAGAAAAATTAAAAGAAGAAGGAGTGTAGAATTAGGGCCTCCGTAACTCAATTGGTAGAGTAGTTGGCTTTTAACCAAAAAGTTGGAGGTTCGAGTCCTCCCGGAGGCACACTTTAGAATTAGTCAAGATTTCCGCCGAGCCGCGAAGCGGCTGGGCGGAATAATTGACAAATCTCGTCTAGCATAATATTCTTAAATTAGCTGGAACTTATTTTGAAAAGAATTCCTGATTTTTCCTACGTGGCGGCTTCGCCGCATTCTTTCCAAACTGCCAAAGAACCTGAAAAACACCTGCTTCGTTAAAATTGTGAAGAGAGAATGTGGTGAAGATGTTAAATGTTTTGTTTATAGTGGAGTAGATGAGGATAACACAAAACAAAAGAAATTCTTGGACTTACTTGATATAGTGGGTTATATCGTAAGAACGAAGTCAGTGAAGAAAATTAAAACAAAAGATGGTAATATAAAATGGAAGAGCAGTTTAGACATTGAAATGGCTTTAGAGATGACCGAATTAGTAAACAAATTTAATACAGCAATTTTGTTTTCTGGCGATAGTGATTTTGCAATTGTGTTAGATAAATTAAAATCTAAAGGCAAAAGAGTAATTGTAATTTCAACCAGAGGAAGAATAGCCAAAGAACTTTTAGATAGAGCAAAATTTATTGATTTAAGAAGATTAAAAAGTGAAATTTCGCAATAAAAAATCTGGAGCTACCCAAAGGTACTCCAGAGTGTTATCTCAATTATAATTATAGCAAATCAAATATGATTGTCAAGAATTTTTTGAGTAACAGATCACTCATTTGAAGTAATGTAGTTACTTAAATCCTGCGTGAAAATGACGATTTTTGACTCATCTTGACCATTCGTATGCCAA
>JASEJL010000106.1 GCA_030016465.1 Patescibacteria group bacterium
AGTCAGATTTATCCCCAATTTCTCCTATTGACTTGTTACCGGATCACTTTCTTTTCTCTTCGGGTATATAGCCCTGGACGCGAGTTTCTCGCGATATGAGGAGAAAATTGAAGACGAATCTTGACACTAATTTTAAAAGTGATAAGTTAAAGTCAAGATTATGACTGAAAAAACTTTCAAATTAAAGAATATAGAAAAACTTTTAGATGAACAGACAAAGGTCATTCTTTCAGCTGTTGATGAAAAGATGTCAAAACTAGAAAGAAGGATTGCCAAGCTGGAAATAAAGGTTGATAAAAGATTTGACCAACTTGTTACTTACTCTCGATAAATTTCTTAAGCAGCTTACTAATATTGAAGATGAATTTGAACTTATGAAAGCTAACATCAATCGGCTCAAAAAAGTCGTCAGAGAAAAACTAGGCGTTGATTTACTGTAAAAGATTTGGTCCTTGATATTCCTACCCAAACAACAACTGTTGTTTTTTGTTTTTAAAGAACTTCTTTTCTCATCTTTCAGCCCACAAAGATTTTATGAGCTAAAAAAATGGGAAGCAACGATCGTATAAACGCCATTTGCTTCCCTTAAAGACTTAAAGAAGAGATATTTTCTCAAATCCTCCTGGAAGGAGTTTCTCAAATATTGAGGGAAATTATGCGTCTTCCTTTCTCAATTACCTCGTAATTCCTTGCCTCCTCCCAACAATTCCACCAGGATCTTACTTCCTTTTCTTTTCAATTTTTAACTTTGGTAAGATTCTATGGCTTTCTTTGTTTTCTCCGGAAGGTCTATTTTCGGATTTTGCTCTTTTAGGCCCTTCCAAATTGCCACACCTATTAGACAAAATCTAGAAAGGCTAGTTCCAAAGACTAGCTGGCGACATTCCGGAGGATATTTAGGAGTTCTGTAAATGATACAACTTGCCTCCTGCCATCTGCCTTCTTTGATTTTCCTGGGAATTAGATACCAACATTTTTTATTTTGGGCCTTTTTTGAACCATCAAGCATTGTTACTTCCAAGCTCAAACAACACTCTCCACAACGCAAGCAAACAAATCTTTTCTTGAGACTCTTTAGAGATTGTGAAACTCCATCCATTTTTCTCTCCTTTCTAATTTTTTTCAGTATTTAATTTTTTGAAAAGAACTTTTTGTATCTCTTAATTTACAAACCTCAATCAGTCACCTCTGCTGGCGAGCTCTGCTCCCCGGCAGCAGGTCGCTCATTGTGCTTTTTTGGAAAAATTTTTTCTTCCTCCGAGCATATATAGTTGGAGTTGCCTTTTGGCGAAATTTCTTTAAACCAACAGGCAGCTCTCGGAGAGAGCTGTCTGTGGGTCAAATTATTTAAATACAGCTATTAACTGATTCTTTCCTCTCTGAACCTATATTATACACCTATTCAGAATTTGTCAAGGCTCTTTTCTTTCGTAAAATCAATCGAGAATTCAAAAACTAAACAATGACTTAATGACAATAGTTTTAATTTTTGGAAGAACAAAATTAGAAATAAAGATAATTTTCATTTTTGTTTTTATAATTTTTAATTATCTTTTAATTTTTCCGCATTTTTATCCGTCAAAAATGAAACTTTTTATTTCTTTAAATTCTTTTTCTTTGACTAGTGGATTAAATTTGGTAGAATGATAGTGAAAGTTTGATAATTATTAATTCCCGCAACCAAGTTAAGAATATGAACCCTGTTAGAAATCTTGGCCAGAAAAATTTTTGATAAAAATTTTTCTGTAAGGTATCTAACGAGGATAATCAACAAACAAAAGTCTGTCCGAAATCAATATCTATTATATAATAAGGACAGATTTTTAACAGGGTGAAAAAACCTAAAAGTCCAATTTTAACCGTGGATGGGATACTTTTAGAGAAGGGTAAGGTTTTGCTGATCAAAAGAAGTATACCTCCTTTTTCTGGTTTTTGGGTACTACCCGGAGGACATGTTGATTACGGCGAAACTGTGGAGAAAGCAATTAAAAGAGAAATGAAAGAAGAATTGGGCGTTCCGGTAAAAATTAAAAGATTATTCGGAGTTTACTCTGATCCAAAAAGAGACCCCAGATATCACACGACTTCAATAGTTTATTTGCTTGAGAGAATAAAAGGTAAAATCCGAGTTAGCAGGGAAGCCTCGGAATTTAGATATTTTTCTTTAAAAAATCTTCCAAGAAAAATTGGCTTTGACCACCGAAAAATCCTCAATGATTTAAAGAAAAGGAAATTTTAGAAGTAAGAAAACTTGTAATGTGACACTGCTTTTTAAGGTTAAAAATAAATAATTTTACAGCTGTGTTAACCGACAAAGACATCAAAAAAAATTATTGAAGCCAATCGAGAGGTTGTACAATATGAAAACATTGGTAACACTTTTATTATTTCAGAGATTATTTCTTTGGGCAAGATTTTGAATAAAATGGCTTTAATTTCCTTAAAGGAAATAGATTGGTTGTTTTTGAGATTTCTCTTCATTATTTAGACCTTTTTTGACTCTTTGCCATAGGGTTTCTTCACCAATTAGAAGAAATTTAACTAACATTACCTTCTCAAATTCAGTCAATTTTGACTATTCAAAGGTGTTATCAATGTATCTCATATTCTGCACTATTTCTTTTTTGTCAAA
>JASEJL010000013.1 GCA_030016465.1 Patescibacteria group bacterium
ATATCCCCCTTAACAATCCCTCTTAAGCGGTTTACCCAACCGCCCCAAGGGGCGGGGTTTTAAAAAGAATAAAATGGCTTTAATTTCCTTAAAAGAAAATAGATTGGTTGTTTTTGAGATTTCTCTTCATTATTTAGACCTTTTTTGACTCTTTGCCATAGGGTTTCTTCACCAATTAGAAGAAATTTAACTAACATTACCTTCTCAAATTCAGTCAATTTTGACTATTCAAGGGTGTTACCGATGTATCTCATCATCTTCACCCTCCCAGATTAATTTATTTGTCATTTGATTTTAAAAATTTCGCCGTGGCCCGGGAAAATCATCATCCCCGATTTTAATATTTTTTTTAATTTTTCTAAAGATGTTTCTAAATCCTTCTCTGAGCCACCGGGAAGATCGGTTCGGCCGGGGCCGTCTTTAAACAAAGTATCGCCGGTAAAAAGGAAGTTTTTACCCTGCCGAGCGTTAGCGAAAGAGGAAGATTTATCTTTTTCGCCTAACAAACAAATACTTCCTTTAGTGTGACCGGGTGTGTGAATAATTTTTAATACGCTATCTCCTATTTTTATTTTATTTCCATCCTTTAAAAACTTATCTGCCTTAAACCCAATGAAATTCTTTTCCGCTTCGTGAATTAAAATTTTAGCATCAGTTATTTTTTTAATAATTTTGTTGCCTAAAGTATGGTCCCAGTGGCCATGAGTATTAATAATATATTTTGGTTTGGCTTTCGTTTTCGCAATCTCTTTCAAAATTTTTCTTTCCTCTCCGCCCGGATCAATGATTAAAAGCTGGCCCTTTGAAAATACCAAATAACAATTTGTCAAAAGCGGCCCCACCACTAAAAGTTTAATTTTCATACTAAAACTTAAATTCCATTATGTCTCTAAAATTACATCGAGAGAGTACTTTTTTACAGACGTGGCAATTCTCAGAAAACATAATAAAAAATTCTTCTGCCACATTTACCCCTTATTGAATTAAAAACGCCCATAAAACAAAAAAGTAAATCAGCTGTCTCCAAAGAAATCTTTTCAAAATCTTCATCTTTGTGTTGACCATGGTACCCTAAAATAAAATTGCTTTAGAAAACTCTCCCCAGTTCTTTGGCCAAGTAGACACCAACCTGTTCTAAAGTTCTAGTTTGAAAAGGATATATTTTTCTAATTTTGTGGGATTGTATTAAAAAACATATCTTTATTTAATCAGGGCGCTGCAAAGTCCAACTCAGAAAAGAGTTCAAGCAAAGCAAGTGTCTCGCTAAAGAAAAATCTCACAAAATTAGGACGGAATAGTGCATCGCGAAGTAATGCCTATGTGCTAAGTTTATCTAAATAATAGAATGATAAAATTAAAAAAACCGCTAAAATAACCGATTTAGTCAATTTAGTCGTTTGATTCAAAATCATGGATGGTTGTTGTTGCGGTTGTAGTTGCAGTTGTAGTTGCGGTTATTTCTTCAATTACCTCTTCTGTGATTTCAGGCGTTAGAGGCTTCTCTAGAGGTTCCTCTACAGGCTTCTCTATCGTTTCTTCTTTTTCTTCTGTTTCTTGTTTTATCAACCCCTTATCAGGAAAAATGTTGACCTCAGAAGTACTGGTTGGGATTTCCTTATCTTCGTTAATGATTAAGATCTGACCAATGGCATCTTTGCACGAACCTTTAATTTTTACCCATTCTCCGTTTTCAATCCAGGTACAGTAAAAGTCATTAGTAATCTGATCACGGAGCTGGATTTTTTCCGAGACTTCAAGATTTTTAATTTGGGCTGTTTCAATTTCAGCAGTATGAGTATAAATATTCTCGGCTGATATTATATTGGCAATCAATCTCCCGACGCTCACAATCTTATCTTTAATAACCACTCCCTTATCTTTAATAACCACTCCCAGAGAAGCTATTGCTTCTTTTATACTTTGAACAAAATTAGAAAATGGATATAGAGCTTTTTGGATAAAATTAAACAGTGAAGTTGTCGAGCTATTCTCTTGGTCTATTTCTTCTGACTCTTCTAAATTATAAAGTTCTAAACTTAGAGTTTCTGTTTTAATTACATCAGCCATTTCAATTTTTTTAACAAGACTTATCCCGCTATCCCAATCCGGCTCTTCATCTTTTCCTCCGAAAATAATGCTTAAATAGTAATCCTCATCATTTTTAAAATCAAAATTAATTGGATTAATCTCTCCAAGCTTTGCATTGAAAATTCCATCTGTTACTAAAACCCGACTTGTTTCCTGCCAAAGAGTTTCATCCGCATTTTTAGTACTCCAAATTCTAGCTTTTATATGATAATATCCATCTTCCACTATTTGCCCCTGATTATCTGTTAATTTACCCTGATAAATAATTTCAACTGCTCTTTGCGCCGAACAAGCAACCGGCAATGAATAAAAAATAATAAGCAAGATTATAATTATATGATTTAATATTTTGCCGTGCATATGTAAGTTATAATATTATTATAATTTCCAACAGGCTGAAGAGAATCAGCCTCTAGTTTGTAAACTATAGTGGTTATTTGAGTGCTGGTTGCGCTGCTTCCGTGATAAGCTACTTCTTCTTCAGTGCTAGTTATCGCCGCATAAGTATCATCATCTGAAAATCTATCCACTACGCCTGACCCCAAAGAATCATCAGAAGTATGATAGCCAAACCCACTCCCTGAAGGCCAAGGACATGGCGATGCATTTGTCCCAGGAATATCAGGAATAGTATCTTGGGTTTGTACGTTTGTTAAATCGTTATTTTCTTTAATAGTAATTCTATAGCCTGTTTCAGTATTATTAATAACATTTAAATTCTGCATTGCCACTTCTGTGGAATTTGGAATTAAATTTCCAAAATTAATCCACCCAAAACTCCCGGTTGAAACAGTGCTTGTTGCTCCTTCCATATTTGTATTACTATCTACTCCAGAAATATAAAAGCTTAAATAAGCCTCTGGGGTAATTTTAGAATCCCCGGCTATAAATGGAAAATTCTCAAAATTAACATTATCAGGTGAAGAAACTGTAAAATAAGTTTTATCTTTAATATACATACCGACCGTTCTATCAACTCCTGAAAACCAATTAATATCATAAGTTATAAAATAATAAGAAGTAGAAGTTGTAAAAATTTGCACAGGACTTAATGTTATGTTCGCTGTTCCATTGGAAAAAGGATTTTGTTTGTCAGCAACCATCATATCTTCATCAGTTTCAAATGTTTGGTCTCCATCATCTTTCCAAATTTTAATTCTCTCTACATCAATATCTTCCATAGTAGAACTACTACTTTTATCTATGCGCAAAGCAGTCCACTCTACTGTTCCAGCGCTGGTGCTGGCAGTAAACATTGTCATAGGAACATTAATTTCTCCCTGCTTAACTGTCTCTGGCGCTAAATTTGGCGGGTCAATAGTTACCTGGTCAATCCACTCATCTAAGTTATTGGAAGTACTTCCAGAATCAGGACTTCTGTCAACAGTCTCTCCCTCTGAACCATAAACAGTTTTATAATATAAATTTAAAGAACTAGCTGGTTCTTCTATGTATTGTTTTTTAGTATACCATTCAATATAGCCGGGCGAGCCAGTAGTTATTTTTAATCCTAAAGTTCCTGAATTGTATTCTCCATTTATTAAACTCACTTTCTTATGACTTTCTAAAGTACTCCAGGTGTTTCCACTATTTGTAGAGCGCCTTAACGACAAATCCCATTTATTAGAACCAGTGTATTCTGCTTCAAAAGCATACCAGATATTGGCATATTTTGTGCCAGACGCGTTTAAAAAAGCCTTGGTACTCATTCCAACAGCTGGGTTAGTGGCAACAGTATGCAGTTTTACTTTAACAAAAATATTATGAAAACTATCAGTTAAATAACCTTCAAAAATCTCTTGCTGTTCTTTAGGAATTTCATAGTAATCCTTTATAGGATCAGGACTGGCTCCAGAAACATCTTTATAATCAGATTGCTCTGGCCATTCAGTAGTAAAGCCATTATATTCAAAATTATATAATAAATTACCTGAATTTGGATTCATGTCAGCATAAATATGAGCTGAACCAAAAGTAGTTTTTGCATAAACATTCCATTGAGTTGTAGTAGCGTTAAAAAGAGATTCAGAAACTCTCATCTCAACATAGCCATTGTTAATACTTTTGATTCTGTAGCCTAGGTTATTGCCGCTTAAATTCCAATCTTCATTCGTGATTTCCGCGTATTCAACTAATTTAGTCCAATTAGCTTCTTGGTCAACTGATTTCCAAAAAGCAATGGTGTAACTTCCAGGTTGTCCCGGAGCGCTTGAGCTTACAGCAAGAAGCGTAACTTTATAAAAAAGGTTAGCATCATAATCAGGATTCCAATGAAATTCATAGCAGTTTCCTTTATTAACATGATGAATATTATCTACTTGAATCCTAACATAAAAACTAGCTGGATAGCCATTTGTTCCATTATTATTCACGGCCCAAAGATTAGTCAAATCAAGCTGATCTGATACAATATTCGGATTATTAATTCCATCAGTCTGATCATCAGTGGAAACTATATTATAACTTTCAGGCCATGACATTGCTCTGATAAAATTTATTTGCTCAATATAAAAACTGAAAAAAAATAAAATTAATAGCGAAAAAAATATTTTCAAATAAGATTTCATTTTTTATGTATAATATATCTACTAATACTAATTATTAAATGTAAGAAATAACAGCTTTGTTTATGGTCCTACACAAATTTTCCGTTTATTTTATACGAAAAGTCTAAACAACGCCCAAAATTCTTACAATTAAAATTAATAATAAAATCAGGGCAATAACACTTAAAATCAAGTTTTTATTTGTTAAAATAATACACGGGGGGCAAACCTTTTCCTCAGGTTTTGGGCAAATTACTTCAATTTCAGGACAAATGCCTTCAATTTCTTCCATTGGATAAGTAATTATTTTTTCCGGTTCTTTCTCTTCTTCTTTCTCTTCCTCTTCTTTTTTCTCTTCTATAATTTCAGTAATTGCTGGTAATGGCAGTGTTTTAAATTGTCCTTTATATTCATTTTCGTTTCCATAATAGTCAGTAATCTTGAGTTTAAAGAAGTATTCACTATCAGGATCTAATCCACTAATCTTTATTGAGTGTTTAGTGAGATAATTTGTTTCAGACAAGCCGGCTTTTTCATAATCTAAAGTTCTTCCCCAATACAAAAACGTTTGCACTGGCTTGCTTGTTGTCCAAAAAAACGCTACCGATGTAGTACCAGGATCAATTATTAAATCTAATATTTCTGGTAAAATCTTTTCTTGTTCTTGTCCTAAAATAGCTTCTTCTGGTACAGGTTCAGGTTTAGGTTTTTCAGAAGGAAGAATAATGGCTGAAACATCAAAATTCGCAGTTGCGGCAAATACTGAAGACGTTATAAAAATTAAAAAAAAAAATTAACAATAATAAACTACTCCGCCCCAAGAGACGGAGTATTCTTGCGGTCAAGTTCTTTCGATGATTCTCATTCTTATAGCAAGTTGTAGGATATTCCTGTCGCCAAAATAAACTTGTTAAACTGAACCTATAATACATACCAAGAAATTATTAATACAAGGCTGTACAAATATAAGTCAAAATTGTCCCGCCATAATTTCCAGGTGGCTGATAACCGTTAACCTCTAATTTAAAACCGATATTAGTTGTTTCGTTGTTAACTGAAGTATCATTAAAGGCAATTTCATATGGTGTATTACTCATAGTAAATCCTGCCCAATAATCAGCTGCGTCTGCCCCTGTTCCAAAACGACCAGGGGTCCCAGTACTCAAAGTTTCATCAGAGGTGGTATAACCAAACCATCCAGTATTTATGTTTGCTGTTGTTCCGTCTGGATGTGTAGAATCCTCCCACTTTTGAGGCGAGGCATTAGTGCCAATAAAAGGATCAATATGATTAGGCCCTGATGTTAAATCTTGATTTTGTTGTAAGGTTGCAATATAACCATTACCCGCATTAGTAGTTACTGTAATCTGCTGGCCAAGAATTGTTCCTTGATTAATTATTTGAACTCCAAAAGGAATTGAGGTAGTACTTGCCTGTTTAATGGTGTCTGTTGAAGCTGAATTAGCCCCACCTAAAAGCGTGCTAGTGGCTAAAGGAGATATAGAAAAAGTTAACATTGGTTCTACTTGTGCGGTAACAATAACCTGATCATCGTCTAAAATAACAACAGCTAAACTACCGGAATCTCCAAATGTTCCACCAATATTTATTATTTGAGTACCCTCAATACTCGGATTAATAATTTGCCTATCGCCTATATGCTGATAAAGAGCATTAGTGCCTATTTCTATTTTAAGCACAGAAGAACTCGCCACTGGAGTACTGCCATTAGTAAAAGTAATTACCTGACCAGTAACATTTACTCCCCAAGTAGTGCCAGTGGCTGAAGCGGCTAAATCTAAATCAACACCATCATCCTCTAAATCAATATCAGTATAATCAATCGAGTTCATGTCAAAAGCGCTTGGGAAAGTAATTGTAATAGTTTCACCTGCTCCTACTCCACTTGGGGTGGTAAATTGAATTGTATGATTAGCCAATACTTCTCTTTTAAGCCTACTCATGGTGTCTGAAATATTTTCTAATTGACCGGCATGAACACAAGTTAAAATTGGAGCAAAGCAAAAAATAAGCATAAGAACAGTTGCCAATATAAATAATATAAATTTTGGTAAAAACATATTTTTATTTTAATTTTAATTTTAATTTTATTTTATTTTATTTTATTTTATTTTTGCAAATTCTGATGTCTACGGATAATCCATTTATTGTAGGTCTTGAGCAACCAGACAAGCAAAAGAATTGCTACGATTAAGACAATCAGAGAAACCAAGAGAAAGCGCCAGGGAAATATCCAAAGACTTTTTACTCCCCCTTCAAATCCGACTAAAATTAATTCTGCTTTATATCTGCCTAAAGCAAAATTATTTTTTTCATTCTTTAACTCAGCAAAAAATCCTGTACCCTTAGCTAAACTACCATTCTTTTTTTCCCAGCTGCTTTGAAATCGTCTTATGCTTTCTGGCAAAACATTTCCACCTACCAGATTAACTGGAATCTTGGCTGTTTGCTTACCAAAAAGATTGACGATCTGAATTTCTCCCCGAGGTTTTAAATGGACATTGCCGGTATTTTCAAACCTAAAAGCGAAATCAACAGGCAGACGATTGTAAAAAGTTTTTTTATCTGCGGTGTCAAATTCTATTAAGCGACCTTCTTCTCTAATTTCGCCTGCTACGCGAACCAGAACCAAAGAACCAATTTTACCAAGTACACCAATAGCTGTTTGCTCTTTTTCTAAAACTGGTGGCTGAGTAGAGAAGAAGATTACTCCATAATGTCCGCCAGGTTCGGCATTTTTTGGTACTCTGATAATAAACGGAATTTCTTTCCTTTCGTTTTTTGCTAGTCTAAAAGGGCTTTTGTCAATTTCAATCCAAGAAGCCAGGGAATATCCTCTAGTTTCTTCAGATTCTAAAAAACCCGGCTCACCTTCTTCGCCTCGGGCAGTAAAATTAGCCACTGAGGAATAATAAGTATTTTCTTCTTCAGTCTCATTATAAATCTTGATTGTTTTTTTAACAGTATCTCCTGGATTAACATCTATTTCCATAAGAGGAGGAGAAATAGTTAAAGCTCTTGCTGAGTTAACAAAAATCAGAATAGTTATCAATGAAATTATAAAGGCAGAAATAGTTTTTTTCATATCTTTTATTAATTAAGCATCGACCTTTCTTTTTATATTTTATAATATTCTGCTTCAAATACCAATCCCCATTTGGCCCGACCTCTTAAGAAAGAGCTCGGGCCTCTCGAGATAGGTAAACTGATTTTCTGAATTGCTGCATTAGTAAGTCGAAGTAGTAATGTAGGTAATCATATCAGAATATTGACCTGCTGCCTGAGAAGCATCAATTCTAATGTTGTACTCAATAGCAATGTTGTCATTAGCAGCTGGGCCAGCATAAGAAGCTAGAGTGACTGGTGTTGTGCTCATTTCTTCAGGTAAATCAGTTGAGGCATCTCCTTTTCCTCGGAAAGCAGAAGCAATAATTTTGCTTGTTCCGTCTCCATAACGAGCTGATTGAGCTGAAGCTAAAACACCATAACCATATGTTCCTGTTTTCCATTCTGGAATTTCAACGGTACCATTTGTCATACCATCAGAATTATTATTTACTCCATTGGTATCAGTATTTTGTATAGTAATAACATAACCGCCGGCCGCATTAGTAGAAACAACTATATTAGTACCTGTCTGGCCATTGCCAACATCAGAACCGGTAGCATAAGCTATTGATGTAGCTTTTCGATTATAGCCAAGCGCGCCACCTGTAAATTTAGCGCCTGAAACAGTAAAGTTAGCATCAGTTACAGTTTCGGCCAAGGTATAATCATTTCCAATTGTTCCAGGATGTACGGCAATAACGTTAACTACCGTAGGAGTTTCCGCATCAACATTAGCTCTAACTAAATCTCCATCATTGTTATTAATGGCCCGATAGAGATTGCTTGCTACTTGGGCAGCTGTTAAATAGTTATTCTCATTGTCAACAATACTTACTACCTTATTAGTACCACTGGCTACTCCGTCATTAGAAAACTCATAAACAATTCCGCGAACAGTTACTGTTTCTGTATCTAAAGCAGCATTAATAGCAACATCAGTTAAACTAATACTTCCATAAGCAGAGCGAGCTCCGCCTAATTTATGGTAGGCGTTTGGCTCTAAGGTGCCAAAGTCTAACAGATTACCGCCCTGAATAGCAAAACTTAAAATCGGATCTATTGTTGCCTGAACAGCTATAACGTCATCAGAAACAATATAAACCGCGATCCTTGCATCCTGCTTTACTGTATCGCCAGTTTTGTGTTCAATTGTAATCTGATAAAGTCCAGGGGTGGTTGGGTTAGTAATTTGTTCAGTACCTGTTACACCAGCTGTAGCATGCCTTCCAATTTCAATTGTGATAGTCTCTTCTGTAGTTGTACCTGTATCACTAGTCAAGGTTAATACCTGACCAGAAACAGCAACGCCCCAAGTAATACCAGAAGCAGTAGCAGCTAAAGGAATTTCTCCAGTTATACTTCCAGACATATCAACATCTTCAAAATCAATGCCTGTTAAACCAAAACCGCTTGGGAAGGTAATGTTAATAGTGTCTCCACCTGCAATAGGTTCAGCTAAGGTAAATACAATAGTGTGATCAGCCGAAACAAGTCCTCTTGCTTCACGTCCATTAACCGGCACATCACCAACTAATCTTACGGTTCTTAAGAAATCATTAGTTCCTTCTGTTACAACAATGGATGAATGAGCTCCTGTTAAATCAGAAGTGATTCTAAATTTATTACTACTAGTATAACTAACCGTTACATTATCAGTGGAAGCAGCATCAATTTTACTATCCATCTCAGATACTAAAGTAGATGTTGAATAAACACCCTGGGCAATAGTTACAGAAACCGTGGGTTCACCATTTACACTAATACTAAAACTATCATTGGATCCTGCTATGACATTAAAGGCAACTGCAGAATCTGAAATTGCCGTATTGTCTCTAATTGCAGTGTCATCAGCTGTATATCCAAGAGTAGCTGCAGCAGAATCTGATCCAGTATAAGTTTTCCAAGCAAGACTCGGATTTAAGGTATTTCCTCCATCAGCTCTAATAGAGAATAAATTAGTTGATTCTGCATATGTAACAGTATAACTGTCATCAGCATCTCCATCTGCAGCCGCTAAAGCAGTAGCAATAATAGCTGCTAACTGGTCCCCTGTATAATGATTGCCTGAAACAGCTCCTCCATGAGTAATCAAGTCAACCTTGACATCATCTGGGCCTGCACAAGTAGAGCTTGCTGTGCCTCCTGCTGTATTCATACAAATAACATCATTCTTTGTATCTACAATGATAAAATCATCTGTTATTGATTGAGTACTTTCAGTGTAACCAGCAACAGCTGAACCAGTACCAGAAGCTTGTATGGTAGAAAGTGTATCTTTGGCACCAGTCAATCTAGTGGCAGCATTAGCAACTGGCATATTCATTGCAAGCAAACTTAAAATCATGACTATAGCAGTAAATCTTCTTATAATTCTTTCAAATTTTTCAATCATCTTAGTTAATAATTAATTTAATAGTTTTTCGACCTTTATAAGTACTTTTACAATATTTTGTAAAAGTACTGTTTTTTTATTATATCAAGTTATATTAGAAAAGAAAAAAGGGGGGGCTGTGGATAACTTTTTGTAGAACTATTACAAAATAATTAAAATTTGAGATTAAATTATATCAAAAAAGTTAGTTAATAATTTTTCGACGTTTATTCCTTTATTGTTGTTTATTTATTAAAAATAATCCATATTAAGGTAAAGAGGGCAGAGTTTTTTCTTTTCCCCCATTTTTAAACTTTTTTAGAAACAACTACTTTTAAGACTAATTTCCTTAAGAAATATCAATCTTTTTTCAAAATAGGGTTAGTATAGAAAGCCCAATTACCACAATTACTATTAAAAATTCAATTAAGGTAAAAGATTTGTTTTTCATTTAATTATTTTTTAATTATTTTTTTAATTTTCTCAATGCTTTCAGGGTTGGCTAAAGTGGAAAGGTCGCCAAGTTCTTCGCCCACAAAAATTTTCCGTAAAATCCTTCTCATAATTTTACCCGACCTTGTTTTTGGTAAATCTTCGACCAAATAAACTTCTTTGGGTAAAGCAATGGGGCCAATTTCCTTTCTGACTTGATCTATTAGTTCTTTTTTAAGATTTTCACCACCTTCGTTCGTTAAAGCCACGGAAGGTACAGCAAAGATTACCGGCACTTCACCTTTGATTTCATCGGGAATACCAATTACCGCGCATTCAGTAACATCAGGAGAGAGATTAACAGCTGCCTCAAGTTCTCCAGTAGTTATTCTGTGTCCGGCTACTTTAATAACATCATCAACCCGGCCAACAATCCTGATTAAACCATTCTTATCTTTATAAGCAAGGTCTGAAGTAAAGAAAACTTTCTTTCCGTATTGGCTCCAATAAGTCTCTAAATATTTTTTTGGGTCTTTGTAAATTCCCCGTAATAAACCAGGGGTAAAAGGAGAAAGTATTACTAAATTTCCTTCTTTATTTTTAGGACAAGATTTTCCTTTCTCATCTAAAATATCAGCCTTTATTCCAGGAAATGGAAGCCCGGTAAAAGCCAGTTTAAAACGACCAATTCCAGGTAAAGAAGTAATTAAAATTCCACCTGATTCGGTCTGCCACCAGGTATCAACAATTGGACATCTTTCCTTACCAACATTTTTAAAATACCACAACCAAGTCGATTCATCGATTGGCTCCCCTAGCGAACCTAAAAGTCGTAATGAGTTAAATTGATATTTTTTAAGAATTTCCGTTTCATATTTAACAAACATCCTGATGGCGGTTGGGGTTGTGTAAAAAATCGTTACCTTATGCTTTTCAATAATCTGTGCCATCTGTCCGAGTCCGGCCAGTCTGGCGCCCCTTCAAACATTAAAGTTGTTATTCCATTAAGCAGGGGTGAGTAAATGGTGTAGGTTGTCCCGGTAATCCAACCCAGGTCGGAAGTGCACCATAAAATCGAATCCTGATGTAGATCAAATATCCATTTTCCAGTCCAATAAGTCTGAACTGTATAACCTCCACAAGTGTGCATTATCTGTTTTGGTCGGCCAGTTGAACCGCTAGTTGCCAAAAAAACAATAAATCTTCTGAATCCATTACTTCCGGCTGACAAAAATCGTTCTCTTTTTTTATTAAATCTTTATACCAAATATCTCTTTTTTCATTCCAAGAAATCTTATTTTTAGCTCTTTTCACAACAATTACTTTTTCAACTTTAGTTTCTTTTATTCCTTCATCGGCGCTTTCTTTTAAATTAATGATTTTCCCTCTTCTATAATAACCATCGGCGGTAATTAAAATTTTAGCTGTCGCGTCTTGTAATCTTATTCGCAAAGCTTGGGAGCTAAAGGCCGAAAAAACAACAGTATGAACAGCTCCAATTCTAGCCCAGGCCAACATTGAAATTATCGTTCCTGGAATCATTGGCAGATAAATCCCCACCCTATCGCCTTTTTTTATTCCTAATCTTTTTAAGGCATTGGCAAAGCGACAAACTTCTTTCAATAATTCTCCGTAAGTTATTTTTCACGGCTTTTCACTAATCGGTTCTGGTTCCCAAATTAAAGCACTTTTTTCTTTAATTTTTTCAAATCCAACTAAATTTTTCTCAAAAATGTTTAAAGTAATATTTATCTTACCTCCCACAAACCATTGAAAATAAGGATGTTGATGTAAAAAAGCCTTGTTCTAGAGCTTTATCCAATAAAGTTCTTTAGCCAATTTTTCCCAAAACTTAACTGGATTTTTAGCCGCTTCCTGATAAATTTTATCATCTTTCAGCCATGCCTTTTTCTGAAACTCTTTGGTCGGATAATATAAATCTCTTTTTTTATCATTACTTTATTATATCAAAACAAAAAATCAGGGCAAAGCTCCGTAGCTAACTTGCACTGCAGCACCCTGATTAAATTAACTGTAAGACTTCCTAGCATTATTTATACTTTTGACCATTTTAGAATAATTAGAATAAGGTGTAAGCAATATGACAATTCAGAAAAGGGCCTTTGAGACCTATATAACATCAGGAAATCTTTAAGCACCTAGGCAAAATTTTCTTTTAGAAAATTTTGCTATGTGCTAAAATGAGTGATATGAAATACTATATCATTACATTCGGTTGCCAAATGAACAAGGCAAATTCGGAGAGGATTGCTTCTATTTTAGAAAGCAAAGGTTATCAGCCAGCTTCAAAGATAAATGAGGCTGATTTAGTTGTGGTTAATATGTGTTCGGTCAGACAATCAGCGGTAGATCGAGTATACGGTCTCGCTCCCAAATTCAAAAAATTGAAAGAAAAAAATTCAAAACTCAAAACTATTTTAACCGGCTGTATCTTAAAAGAAGATAAAAAGAAATTTAGAAAAATTTTTGATTCAATTTGGAATATGAGAAATTATTTTGATATTTCACCTAAATGCCAAAGTAAATCTTTGGCCTTTGTCCCAATTTCTAATGGCTGTAATAATTTTTGTAGTTATTGCGTTGTTCCTTTTACAAGGGGTCCTTTGACTTGTCGTGATCATCAAGAAATCCTAAAGGAAGTTAAAGATTTAGTAGAGAGAGGATATAAGGAAATTTGGCTTTTGGGTCAAAATGTGAACTCCTACGGAGTTCAACGCGAAACAGACGCGAAACAGAAGACGAAACAGACGCGAAAAATAAATTTCCCGAAATTATTGAAAATGGTAAATGACATCCCCGGAGATTTCTCAATAAGATTTACTTCGCCCCATCCGGCTGATTTCACAGATGAATTAATCGATACTATGGCAAAATGTAAAAAAGTGGCGCATTACCTAAATTTACCAGTTCAATCCGGAGATAATGAGATTTTAAAAAAGATGAACCGCTCTTATACAATTGAACAATACAAAAATTTAGTTAAAAAAATTCGGAAAAAAATTCCTGATATAAATTTATCCACCGATGTTATTGTTGGTTTTCCTGGAGAAACAAAAAAGCAGTTTGAAAATACTGTAAAATTATTTAAGGAAATTAAATTTAATATGGCTTATATTGCCAAATATTCTCCTCGTCCTGGCACCGCTGCCTTCAAATTAAAGGATAATGTGGCCTTAGACGAAAAAAAACGAAGGTATAAAGTTCTAAATGATTTATTAGAAAATTTAAAAAGACCAGCTATATAAAAACAGATGGTCTATGTAAATTCTTCTGGCTTCCCTTGCCAAAGATGGAGCTTTTTGGAGGTAAATCAATGGGCACACACAACCAAGTTGGTTATCGAGGAAGCCAGAAGAAATTGTTGAATCTAAAAGAGCAAACTTATTTAATAATAGCAAATCATAAAACTATGTCAAGATCTTCCATCAAAAAATCTTTAATTGTCATTTTGGGACCAACAGCTTCGGGAAAGTCAGAATTGGCAGTCAAACTTGCCAGAAAGTTCAATGGCGAGGTAGTTTCAGCTGATTCCAGGCAGGTCTATAAAGGAATGGATATTGGGACTGGAAAAATAACCAAAAAAGAAATGCAAGGCATTCCCCACTATCTTTTGAATGTCGCCAGTCCAAAAAGAAGATTTACGGTAGTTCAGTATCGAAAATTAGCCCTTAAAGCAATTGATAAAATTTTTAAAAAAAATAAAATCCCCATTCTTTGTGGCGGGAGTGGTTTTTATATTCAGGCAGTGGTAGATGGAATCTTCCTTCCAGAGGTAAGGCCAGATTGGAGATTAAGGAAAGAGTTGGAGAAAAAAACAGCAGAAGAACTTTTTGCCCAATTAAAAAAACTTGATCCTCAAAGAGCTAAAACTATTGAGCCAAAAAATAAACGAAGATTAATCCGGGCTTTGGAAATCGTTAAAAAAATTGGACGTGTCCCTATTTTGGAAAAAAAACCTCTACCCTATCCGGTTTTAATGATTGGCATTAAAAAAGAAAAAAAGGAGCTAAGCTCCTTAATTAGAGAACGATTGCTAAAAAGGTTGAGGAAGGGTATGATTGCTGAGGTTAAAAAACTAAGGAAATCAGGTTTATCCTGGAAAAGATTGGAAGAGTTTGGTTTAGAATATCGGTGGGTTGCCAGATTTTTGCAAAAGAAATTGAGTTATCAGGAAATGCTTGAGAAATTACAAAAAGAAACTGAGCACTTTGCTAAACGACAATTAACTTGGTTCAAATCAGATGAACGGATTCATTGGATAAAAACTTACGAAGAAGCAAAAAACCTTGTGAAAAATTTCCTTTTAGGAAGAGTGGGTGGCGAGAAACCGTCGGTCTCTTGCCACATCTCCGCCAAATGACCTGGTTTAAAAGAGATAAAAGAATTTACTGGATTAAAAATCAAAAAGAAGCAGAAAAACTAGTAAAGAAGTTTTTAAAATAAATAGAAATAAAAAGAGTCAACTTATACTTATAGTTGACTCTTTGATCTTTAAACCCTCTCTCGCTATTTTATAGCCAGAGATTTTCCACCAGGTAATGGAAATAGCCGGGATTTTGGCTAATTGTTGGAAAAGGAGAGACATTGAGTAACAACTTTTTTGAATTGTTCTTCGTAAACCTTCTCTTCTGGCCCCCTTTTTTTAAGGTGCCCATAGAGATGAACGCTTGCTTTTTCATGATCTGAAAACACAACATTTTTTCCATTGACCTTACAAATCCCACATATCCAAGTTGGCATTCCTTACCTCCTTCTTAGATTTTGTTCGATATTGTATTCTACGGTTCTTCTCTTTTATTGATATTGTTTTTTTTATATTTTTATATTTCTTCCATTCTGCTTCGTTCCAAATTTCTACGTGTTTGAATTGACCTATCACTACTACCTTTTGATTATTTTGATTAAGAGAAGCGAATTGTCTTAAACACGCAGGAATTACTATCCTCCCTTGATTATCGACCTTCACTTTCTTTACCCCAGCCAGTATTAATCTTATTAATCTTTTAAATATCTCTCCACCAATTTCATCTAATTTCTCAAGCAGGTCTTGAAACTCTTTCTCAGGGTAGATATATAAAAACTTCCCTTTCATACCCTGGGAAATAATAACATTTCCATTTATTCCATTTATCATCTCCTTTCTTAATTTCTCTGGAATAGTCATCCGGCCCTTGTCATCTATTTTAGGAAAATACGTGTCAACCAACACTTTGAATCACCTCCCTCCTTACAAATTGTTAATTTGCCTTAAAGTACAATACTATATTGTACTAATTTATTTAGCTTTTGTCAAGGGTTTGTTTTAATAATTTATTTACTAGCTGAGGACTAGCTTTGCCTTTAGTTTTTGCCATTATTTGGCCGATTAGATATTGAAAGGCATTTTCTTTTCCTTTTTTAAAATCTTCAACTGCTTTTTGGTTTTGGGAAATGACTTCTTTAATAATTTTTTCAATTTCAGCGGCGTTCGTTATCAACACCAAACCCTTTTCTTCAATAATCTGAGAAGGGTCAGCACCAGTTGAAAACATCTCTTGAAGAACATCTTTGGCAATTTTTGAGGAAATTTTGCCTTCGTAAATTAAAGTAATAAATTCAGCAAAATTTTCAGGAGTAATTAAAATTTCTTTTTCGCTAAAAGGGAGTCCCTTTAAAAGGCCTTGAAGATCAGTAATTAAATAATTAGAAGTTAATTTGACTATTTTTGCTTTTCCTTCAACTTTCTTTAGCCATTCCATCGCTTCCGAAATAATTTTTTCAAAATAATCACCTAAATCTTTATTCTGGACAAAAATTTCAATCTCTTTTTCGTTCAAATTATATTCTTTTTTAAATCTTTCTCGCCTCTGTTGGGGAAGTTCAGGAATTCCAGCTTTAATTTCAGTAATCATTTCAGGAATGATTCTTAAAGGCGGCAAATCCGGTTCGGGAAAATATCTATAATCGTGAGTTTCTTCTTTTTCTCTTTGGGAAACTGTCACTCCCCTATTTTCATCCCAACCTCGCGTCTCTTGAATAACTTTTTTCCCAGATTTTAAAATTTTTGTCTGTCTTTCAATTTCGTATTCTAAAGCCCGTTCAACACTTCTAAAAGAATTCAAATTTTTAATTTCAACTTTTGTTCCTAAAATATTTTCGTGTGGTTTCCTCTTGTGTTTCTTGCTAATTGCCTGGGTTAGCCGAAGGCTGACATTTGCCTCAACTCGCATTTCACCCTTTTCCATATTTGCCTCAGCAACATTTAGATAGCGCAAAATTAATCTTAATTCTTCGGCAAATCTTCTGGCTTCTTTAGCTGAAACTAAATCAGGTTCAGTCACCAATTCCATTAAAGGAATGCCCGCCCGATTGAAATCAACCAGAGAATAATCTCTTTCATGCACTAATCTTCCAGTATCTTCTTCCAAATGAATTCTGGTAATTCGGATTTTTTTTCCATCCAAATTAAGATAACCTTTTATGCATAATGGTTTATCATATTGAGATATTTGATATCCTTTTGGCAAATCGGGATAAAAATAATTTTTTCTATCAAATTGAGAATATTCCGGAATTTGACAATTTAGAGTTAATCCGGTTTTTATTACTTTTCTCACTGCTTCTTTGTTTATTACTGGAAGGGTTCCTGGATGGGCCGTACATATCGGACAAATGTTGATGTTTGGATGATGTTCATCAGGATCGTTCTTACAAGAGCAAAACATTTTTGATTTAGTCTTCAATTCAATATGCACTTCCAGGCCAATAATTGGTTGATACATGTTATTATTTTTTAAATTCTTGTATAATCTCAACTCCTGAGCTGGTGCCAATGATATCAGCACCAGCTTTAAGTGCCTCTTTAATGTCTTTTAAAGTTTTAATTTTCCCGGCAGCTTTAATTAACAGTCCGGGAGCTCCTTTTTTCATCAATTTTAAATGATAAAATTTTTCTTTTAGTTCTCGATGCTCCAAAGGATCTTTTTCAGTAGCAGTTTTTACACAAATAGCACCAGCTTTTTTAGCAATTTGAGAGGCCTTAATAATCTCTTGGTCAGTTAAATAACCCGAACCAATAATCACTTTTGTTGGCAAAATCTTACAAATCTCTTTCAAATCTTTTAATATTTTTTCCCATCTTTGGTGTTTAACGTCGGGTATTGAACAAACCACATCTAATTCATCAGCTCCATCTCTTTTTGCTTTTTGACAGATTCTTATTCGCTTTTGATGAGGACTATCTCCTATTGGGGGATCCACTAAGACTATAACTTTAATCTCAGTTCTTTTTAATTCTTTTTTTACTAATTTCACCCATTTCGGCCTAACGCAAACTCCTCTAAATCCATATTTTTTAGCCTCTTGGCAAGTCTTTTTTATATCCTCCACAGTAGCCTCATCTTTTATATTAGTATGGTCAATGACCTCAGCAATGTTCATAATTTTCACCAATTCTTTATTCCTGATTTTATTTCTTTAAAAACTTCTTTAATTGGTTTTTCTCCATCAACTACTGCCCAGCGACTGAAAACCTGTTTTGTAATTAGTTTCTCGTAAAATTTAGCTAATTTTGTTAAAAATTCTTTATCGGCTTCGTGTCGATCTAAACTCTTTTTTTCTTTAAATTTTCTTTTAATTGAAGTTTCTGGTGAAATTTTGAGATAAATTATCAAATCGGGTTTGGGTAGTTCAAAAATTTTAGCAATTTTCAAGGCAGTTTTTAAAGGAAAACCTTTTTGACCTTGATAAGCCAAAGTGGAAGTAAAGTATCTATCTGAAATTATAGTTTTTCTTTCTTTTTGCCATTTTTTGATTTTTTCTTTGTCTTTCAAAAAATCAGTAAAATAGAGTAAAAACTGAATTTCTGATGGAAATTCATATTTTTTGTGAAGATATTGATGAATTAACTTTCCAATTGAGCCTTGATAATCAGGATAGGTTAATTTTTCAACAGATATCTTTTTCTTTTTAAAAAAATTGAACAGCAATTTACTTTGAGTTTCTCCTCCCCCTCCATCAATTCCTTCAAAGACAATAAACCTTCTATTTCTCTTACCAGACAAAACAGATTTACCATCTAAGAGATTTTTTAACATTATTTAATTATAGCATATTTTAATAAAAAAGGCTTCAAAAAAAAAGAAGC
>JASEJL010000107.1 GCA_030016465.1 Patescibacteria group bacterium
ATTGCCTCACAAAACTCCTTCAATAATTCCTCTCTTTCTCTACTTGAAATTTTTGCGTACCTCATAGCTATAATATTTAATCCTTCTTTTATTATTATATAAAATTATTATAGAAAATATCGGGCACTAGTGCAAGGTATTTTGTATAAAATTTTTTCTTTAAAATTTTATTGAGAGCTAATTTCTAATAGGGTTCCTTTTGCTCCGGGGACTGCGCCTTTCACTGCTATTAAATTGTTTTCTTTGTCAATTTTGACTATTTTTAAATTTTTGACGGTTACTCTTTCAAAGCCCATTCGGCCTGGCATTTTTTTGCCTTTAATAACTCTTTCGGGTTGGGAAGCGCCAACTGAACCTGGTGTTCTCAATTCGTGTTTTGTTCCGTGACTGGCCGGTCTTCCTTTAAAGTGCCATCTTTTGACCACTCCGGCAAAACCTTTGCCTTTGGAAAGTCCAGAGACTTTGACTAAATCTCCTTCATTGAAAACTGAAACATCAATCTTATCTCCCTTTTTTAATTCTTTGTCATCAATTTTCGGAGCTTCTGTTCGAAACTCTCTTAAAAAAAGTAATTTTCCTAAGTTTTTCAAATGACCAGCAATTGCCTTAGTGACTTTTTTTGCTTCGCCAAAACCAATCTGAACTGCGAAATATCCATCTTTTTCTTTGGTTTTGATTTGGGTAACAATACAGGGCCCCGCCTCGATTAAAGTCACTGGAACAACATTTCCTTTTTCGTCAAAAATCTGGGACATACCAAGTTTTAATCCTAATATAAATTTCATATTTCCTACAAATTACGAATTTTTTCGAATTACGAATTTTTTCTAATGAAATACCGGGCAACTAACCCGGTATTCAAAAAAACGTTAGTTGTCAAAGGTTTTATTTTTATTTTCTAAAACCTATTTTCATAATAACCTAAAACTTAAAAAAAATAAAGTTATTCGTAATTCGGTTTGATTCGTAATTCGTAGGTTATTACATCTTGATCTCAATATCCACCCCGGCTGGCAAGGTCAAATTCATTAGGGCATCAATAACTTTTGGGTTGGGATTGATAATATCAATCAATCTCTTGTGAACTCTCATTTCAAATTGCTCCCGGCTGTCCTTGTGAACAAAAGAGGAACGATTGACGGTATATTTATGAATTTCAGTTGGCAGAGGAACCGGGCCAGAAACCTCGGCTCCATAACGGGTGGCAACCTCAATAATTTGTTTAGCCGAATTATCAATCACCTTATGATCATAAGCCCGTAATTTGATACGGATCTTGGGTTTAATCTCTTCTTCAACTGCTACTGCTTTTTTCTTTGTCATCTTAAAAGAACGTTCCTTCGCCCTTTCAGGCTTAGGTTAACTATGACCTATGATTATGACAATGACAAATTATTGTCATTGTCATTGTCATTGTCATTGTCATTATTTAAGAATTTTGGTTACCACTCCTGCACCCACCGTTTTTCCACCTTCTCGAATAGCAAATCTTAATTTCTCTTCTAAGGCAATCGGGGCAATTAATTTAATTTTCAAATTAATGGTATCACCTGGCATGACCATTTCCGTTCCTTCCGGTAGAGTAACCTCTCCGGTAATATCGGTAGTTCTAAAATAAAATTGGGGTTTGTAACCGCTAAAAAAGGGGGTATGCCTTCCGCCTTCTTCTTTGGTCAAGACATAAACCTCTCCCTCAAACTCAGTATGAGGAGTGATAGAGCCTGGTTTTGCCAAAACCTGACCCCTTTCAACGTTTTCTTTTTCCTGCCCGCGTAAGAGAATTCCCACATTATCTCCTGCCCTTCCTTCATCTAAGATTTTTTTAAACATTTCAATCGAAACAGCCACGGTTTTTACTGTTGGTCTAATTCCCACCAACTCCACTTCCTCGTTTGGATGAATTACTCCTCTCTCAATTCTACCGGTTGCCACTGTCCCTCGACCGGCAATTGAAAAAACATCTTCAATTGCCATTAAAAATGGTTTATCTATTTCCCTGACTGGTTCAGGAATATAATCGTCAACTGCTTTTATTAAATCCAAGATTGACTTAGCCGCCTCCTCGTCAACTGATTTTACCTCCAGGGCTTTCAAAGCTGAACCCCGAATAATTGGAATCTCATCTCCGGGAAAATTATATTTTTTCAAAAGTTCTCTCACTTCTGATTCCACTAAATTGATAATCTCGGGGTCATCTACTACCTCACATTTATTCAAAAACACAACCAAAGCAGGTAATCCAACCTGTTTAGCTAAAAGAATATGTTCTCTGGTCTGAGGCATTGGACCATCAGGAGCCGAAACGACCAAAATTCCACCATCCATCTGGGCAGCTCCAGTAATCATATTTTTGACATAATCAGCATGGCCAGGACAATCAATATGAGCATAGTGGCGTTTATCACTTTCATACTCCACATGGGTAACGGTAATTGTTAAACCTCTGGCTTTCTCTTCGGGAGCGGCGTTAATCTCGTCAACCGTCCATTCTTTGGCTGCCAATCCTTTTAGT
>JASEJL010000108.1 GCA_030016465.1 Patescibacteria group bacterium
GGAAGTAGAGCTTTCCCTCCTATTAAGAGGGGGTGAAACATACATGCATTCCAGGTTGCGAATATAGGCATAATGAAATGGAAGAAGAAATACCGGTAGGCTAACTCCCCGTACTTCTCTCGATATCTCTTAGCATTTTTCATGTGACCATAGGCAAAGGCAGAACACACTAATGCAACAATAAGCTGACTTATCGGGGCTCCGTACCATACTAACCTGTCAAACCAGAGGAAAAATACTATACACACTAGGAAAAGCAGAAACCAAATGATGAATATGGTTGTGCTTTTCCAAGAGCTTCTAAACTCTGGAACCTTCTCTTTCAAGAGTTCATAGCCTTTTTTCTGAGCCATTTTTATCTTTTCTTTTTGAACGAAAAAGGGGGAGCGATGTCCCGAAGGGCGAGGGCGTAAGCCGTAGCGTATATACTGTGTTAGGCGATGCGATGGCGTCATTCTTTCTTTAGTCTTTCAATTTCCTTTCTGATTTCTTCAATTACCTCGCGATTATAGATTATTTTCTTTTTTCCTTCCTTTACCGAAATGACGTAAAATACCTTGCCACCATATTTCTTAGTAAATTTTTTGTGGGTCTCTTCTTGGAATTTTAACTCATTAATTATTTGTGTAATGTAGGCATACCCAGCAGGCTTAATTTGAAGCCCAATATATTTATCCTTTACTTTAATGAAGAAATCCACATTATATCGACGGTCCCATTCATCTGGGGCAGGCTCTACATCAACACCCAAAGCCTCTTGTAACTGTCCATAAATGGTTTGTATCTCAGATTGATATCCATCAAAAGTCCTATTGATTACCAAGTTGATAATAAAATCAATACAATCCTGTTCGGTTATGCTTTCAATTTCAGCCTGACATACTTCTGTTATCTTTATGTAAAGTTTTCTTCCAAGTTGCTCTAAGTGGTTCTTGGGATAGACATTTTTGTAATAATACTCCTTCCATTCCTTCAAAGATTTAGGGGCGCATTTTCTTATTTCATCTGAAACAGCACCTACTCTATTCTTCTTAGTAAAACCCCATCTCATATTTGCCTGATTTAATATCCATTCTTTTGCCATTATTTTACCGCTCTGAGGGCTAAAAATTTTGGTTTGTATTTGTAATCTAAAGTAGTATCTATATCTACTAGCCCATTTTTAATTAGATGTGCATTGATAAATGTCTTATTTTTTAAATAAAGATAGCAAAGCAGGTTATTCTTTTCGTCGTATTTTATGGAGTCAAACTTTAAAAATACTTTTTGACCTCGGGTTTTCTCTCTTAAAAATTCAATTGCCTCTTCATTTTTTTCTGTTCTCTCTTTCACACCTAATAGCCTAATTTTTAAGCCGTTACTTAAGATCAATATCTTAGGGCTGACTATTTCTCTCACCGAATAGTAATTTTCTTCTCTTTCAGAGTAAAATTTATCTATTTTTGATCCGAACATTAATTTTCTTGGGTCAACCTTCTTATCGAACTTTATTGGATCTTTAAAAATATAAGGCAGATTTTTAATCTCTTCTTTAAAATCTATTCCTAAGTCTTCCTGTTTGATTATTTTAAATTCTGCCTCTTGGAAAATAGTTCTTTGCTTTAACCCCAGTTTTTCCTCTATGATAGGCAAAAAATCCTTGCTTATTTCATATCCTATTGAATTTCTATTTAAATTTTTAGCAGCCAGCGATGTTGTTCCACTTCCAAGAAAAGGATCAAGAACAGTGTCCCCAACAAAACTAAACATTTTAATAAGACGTTTAGGCAATTCTTCAGGAAACACAGCTAAATGTTTATCCTGTTTCTCACCAGGAAAATTCCAGTGCCCTGTGAAATATTGATTCCATTCTTCCTGGGTTAATTTTGACTGCTCTTTAATCTCTTTGGTAACCCGTGGCGGATTTCCATATTTTTTGAAGATTAAAATAAACTCATAATCGAGTTTAAGAATCCCGCTCCTAGGGTAGGGGAAGGAACCCATTACTGTGGCTCCACCTGTTGTATGGGTAGTAGTAATCTTTTGCCAGATAATCGCCCCCATATAATCAAAGCCTGCACTTTCGCAGAATTTGATTATTTCTGTCCTTATTGGAATAACTTTATATCTTCCATAATAAACTGAACGAGCAAATTGATCGCCTATGTTAATGCACAAACGACAACCTTTGTGTAGAACCCTATGGCATTCCTTCCAAACTAGATTGAGGTTGTTAATGTATTCCTCATAATTATCATGAAAGCCAATCTGTCTTTCATCTCCATAATCTTTTAGTTGCCAATATGGTGGAGAAGTAATAATAAGGTGAACTGATTGATCTTTAACTTCTCTCATCCGTCTTGAATCACCAATTATTATCTTGTGCCAAGTTTTCATATTATTACCTTTAAAGTTTTTGACTTATTTAAAGCCACCATCTCGCCTAACGTTCTGCAGATAAAAGAAGTTGCCGAAGGTAATTTGGGCGAAGCATAACGAAGCCTTTTATCCGCTATTATA
>JASEJL010000109.1 GCA_030016465.1 Patescibacteria group bacterium
ATCATAGAAACGAAAATTTGTTCCTTTTGTTTTCAAAATTAATTACAAATTTAGTACCAAACTTTACCTAATTACCTAAAATATTGTAACTTTGGAGGAAAATACTCTATTGGTTTTATGTGCTTGAACATTTCTAAAATGTGTTCCTTCAATTTTAAAGTCAGTACAGGATTATATGCTTGTTTGACATACATAACTCTAACAGTCCTCTATTTCTTCCATCAACTCAGATATTTCGGTTAAGACCCACTTTCGATCACACGCGCAATCTCCTCGGTATTCTGTTTGATATTGACCTCCGTAGATTTCCAGTACAACTTCTTTTCCACACAAACATTTGATTATCATTTTCTGCTCCATTACTTTATCACCTCTTTAGAAATAAGATTAAAATTTGCTTTCAACTCTTCCAAAGTATATTTTTGCGACTTATTAATTTGATCAAAGGTGTAGATAAAACACTTTATTTCTTTATCCACAGACCCTTGCTGAAGTTTCTTGGGGAAAACTCTCGCTATCAAAATCTTGGATATACATTCTTTACCTATTTCCCTAGCATAGTTTCCTAATTGCACAATGTCCTGTGTTTTTGCTTTTCCAGTTTTAACCTCTACGATGATGTTTCTATTATAACCAACTGGCATACGGTCTTTGATAAGAATATCTATATGACCCTCAGGCAAAGCCTTTTCACCAAGGACCTCAAAATCACTTGCCTGCAAAGTATTTAACTCTGAAGAATCAAATAAAAACTGAAGATTTGCATTCTGCGATAACCATTGTCTTGTTAAAGATTGGAGAATAAATTCCTGAAAATAGAAAACCTCGGGTGGTGAGACAAGACTTCTATTCCAAGTAAGCATAGGAACAAATGTTTCATAGTCATTGATTTTTAAATTCTCTACGGGCTTGTTACAAATGCTACCCATCTGAGAAACTGATTGGAGGGTGGTTTGGTCTGCTTGGAAATGGGTTTTTCTGTACCCACCCCTTAAAAGCAAATTCTCGGCAACATAAGCAAATTCTGGTCTTACCATAGGCTCAATAAATTCACGAAGCGGGTTCAAATAGAGGCGAAAAGGAAAATAATAAGTTTTGCCTGACATTCTGAAGGTAACGGATGGCCAAGGGCCAATTTGATTGGCGTTCTTTATAGCTTCCTTTTTCTCAACTTTGTAAAGATTAAAAACTCGTGCGCCGTATAAAAAGGAAATAAAATCGCCTTCTTGGATTTCTGCAAATGTCCATAATCCATTTATACTATTCGTAAAACCTGCCAGTGCATGTTTAATACACAAATCTAAATTTATTTTATTTGAAACTGAAACTAAGAAATATGCCATTACAAATCACCTTACCTAGAATCCGGATAATGCACAATGCCCGCATATGGCGGATGAGCACAGATCAAATCTATGCTGTTGTTCTCAATTTCTGACAAATCTCTTGCGTCTCCCACGTAAACTTTCGGTTCAAAAATAGGGTATTTATCAAAAAGTGTTGTAGGTGGCTTAAAGTTTAAATTTTCCTTGGTAAGTCCTATACAAGCTGGATTAATATCTTTTGCAATACATCTTCGTCCTAGTAATTTTGCTTCTACAGCGGTCGTACCACCACCAACAAAAAAATCTAAAACTATCTCTCCCGGTTTTGAATACTTCAATATTATATTTCGTGGTATATATGGCGACCAGTTTCCTCTGTATCTTCCATCATGCGTTACCCAATCACCCCTCTGTTTATAGCTCCAAACCGTAGTAGTTTCTTCTGTAAAGTTTTTAGGCATCCAATACTTAATCCTTTTAGGTTTTTTAAGTGCAGAAATATTAACACCATAAGCATCGGTGATTATTTTTTCTAACTGCCTAAAAGTAATGCCAAAAACTTCCCCAATTTGAGGATCGGGCATCCCAGTTTTTTTGCATCCAACACAGCTCTCTGTAATGCATTTTCATCATGTTCTCTGTGGATATGTTCCGCCAAGTGCTTGTTTTTATAGTTATGGCATATTGGACAAGTGATTTCTGGTGCTACTGAGTTTTTCATTTGTTTCGTCTCCTTCTATCACAGCTCTTAATAATTCTATCGATTTATTTGACCCAAAGCCTTCTTTGCAGACTAAAAAATCCTTATGGTGGAGCAGTCTTTTAAATTTTTTATAGAATAATCGCTTTCTTGAACATCACAAATAGCAAGACTACTCAATTGCTTTGATTTTCGTTTTTTCCTTACTTCTTCAAACAATTGTTTGTAATGCTCATCAAACCCAGACATACTCCAGCCACTGATAACCAAAATGTCTGCTTCTGTTAGCTTCTGTATAACTCCCTCATAAATTTTCTTGAAAACTTCTGCCTTTCTACTGAAACTTACCCACATCTTAGGACAAGATTGGACAAAAAAGAGTATCTTCT
>JASEJL010000110.1 GCA_030016465.1 Patescibacteria group bacterium
CCCAAAAGCCCTAATCTTTAAATCAGTTTTGTGTTCGAGAATCTCAAATTTTTTCATAAATTTTTTATCTTGTCATACTTCTTTTAAACAATATAATACCAATAGCAAAAAGGGTCAATGCCCAGCCAACCACAAACAAAAAATCACTAGAGACAGCTTCGAATGTAGCGCCAGTGGTAATAATGTATCTTGAGGCATTAGCGGCGTGCAAAAAAGGCAAGGCTTCAGCAATACTCCTCATCACTGGTTGCATTCTTTCCAGGGAAAACCAAAGGCCAGAAATTAGAGCTAAGGGGATAAGAACCAGCCAGCAGGCTGGTTCACCTTGGGCTTGGGTCTTGGCTAGGGTTGCTACTATCATTGCTATTCCAATGGAACAAAGTCCGATAATAAAAAAGATAAGAAAAGCAAGCCAGATGCTACCTATTATTTTAAGGCCGGTTAAAAGCCCTACGCTAATATAAATTATTATTTGAATGATAACTATTAGGATATATGGAAGAGAATAGTCTAGGATAAAGTCTGTTGATTTTATCGGGGTGGTAAGGAGTCTTGGCAAGAACCCTTTCTCTTTATCGGTTAACATTGTTCTTCCTATGACAGGTGCTAAAATCATCAAACCAAAAATAATTATTCCCGGAACAAAAAAATTGACAAACTCTTTTATTTCTGGCTGAGTTCCGGTGGCTTGCAATTTCAAAGGAATATCAATGCCCAGAAATTGAAGAGCAGCCGTTCTGATAATAGGAATAATCTGAGGAGCCGACATAGGATCGGTTTCATCATAGGTTAACTCCAAAGGAATCTCTGTTTTTTGACCTAATCTATATTTCTCTATCGCTTTTCCAAATTCCTGGGGAATGACTACAAAGCCAGTTAATTTACCCATTTTCAAATCCTCCAGAGCTTCTGAGGTTTGATCATAGGAGAGAATTTTAAATTCGGGAATATCTTCAGTAGTAATTTCCTCTATTTTTTCCAAGATTTTTATAAAACCATTAGCCCAAACGCTTTCATCTTCCTTCATTACTCCTACTGAAAGAGTCCTTAGATGTTCCCCACCAAAGGCAGCTCCAAAAACCAGCATAAACATTAAGGGCATCCCTAAAAGAAAACCAAGGGCTAATTTATCTCTCCAGATTTCCTTGAAATTTCCTTTGGCAAGTTCAAAAAATTTCATATAAATTTAATCTCGAAGTCTTTTTCCGGTAAGTTCAATAAAAACATCTTCTAAAGTTGGTTGTTTAAAAGTGACGGAATTAACTTTAACTCCTTTTTTATAAAGATAATCAGTAATTTCTCTAAACTCAATTTTTGGATGAGATATTTCAAAGCCCCCATTTATTTTCTCTACTTTTGAATATTTCTCCTTTAAATCTTTTATAGTTTCCTCAGTAAAATTCTCTACTAAAAGAGTATATGTTTTCTCTTTTATAATTTTATCTTTAAGCTCTTCTGACCTACCCAAAGCTATAATTTCCCCCTCATCAATAATTCCAATCCGATCCGAAAGAAAATCAGCCTCCTCCATATAATGAGTGGTAAGGAGAATTGTTTTTCCTTATCTTTTTAAGCTGGCAATATATTCCCAGATTACCCTCCTTGCCTGGGGATCAAGACCCAAAGTTGGCTCATCTAAAAATAAAATTTGGGGATCATGAACTAAAGCCATAATTAAACTAAGCCTCCTTTTCATTCCCTCTGAAAATTTCCTCACCTCATCTTTAGCCCTCTGCAAAAGACCCATTGTCTCTAACAACTCCTCTGACCTTTTTTTAAGCATAGTCTTCTCTAACCCATGAAGTTTACCAATTAAAGCTAAATTTTCCCAACAGTTAAGGTGTTCTGATAAAAAGTCTCCTGGGGTGAGACACCAATAAGTTCTTTAATCTTAAAGGGCTCTTTTAAAATATCATAACCCATGATGATAGCAGTGCCACTGGTGGGTTTTAAAAGACAACAGAGCATATTGATAGTTGTAGTCTTTCCCGCTCCATTAGGACCAAGTAGAGAAAATAACTGTCCTTTCTTAATTGAGAGATTAATGTTATTTACTGCTTTGATGTTATTGAATTTCTTTAAAAGATTGAAAGTTTGGATTGCCAGTTCCATGTTTAAAAATTACTCAATTTTTTGAATTCTTCCCTAACTACTTCTCGGTCATCCCAAGAAATTTTCTTATCTCCTTTAACACAAATCCAAGGCTCACATCCTTTCCCAGTAATTACTACCAAATCCCCAGGTTGAGCAGTTTTAAGAGCTTGGCTAATTGCCTCTCGTCTATCTAAGATTTTATGAAGCGATGATTTACACCAATTGGGCTGATTTATGCGGATTTTTTTTGCTCCTTCAGCTACCTGATTTATAATTTCCAGCGGATTTTCATCATAAGGATCTTCATTAGTAATAATTA
>JASEJL010000111.1 GCA_030016465.1 Patescibacteria group bacterium
CTATTCTCAATGCCCTTTCTCTAATCGCTATTCTTTCTGCCTCTTCTCTCCTTTTCGATTCTTGATGAGTGGTTTTGATTAAATAATAACCGAAAATTAAAAACAAAAAGAAAGTCAAAAGAGTTAAAATCTTTAAATTAAAAGTTGGCATCAAAAAAATAAATATCAACCAGATTATTCCCATCACTCCAACCAAAAGTTCGGTCAAGATAACCCGAATTTCAAAGAGATGATATTTAAGAATAGCGAAAGTAGCTAGAATGACATAAATTACCACCAACCCATTTCCAAAAGGAGGGATAGGAACATTATACACCGGGAAAAAGCTAGTTGAACCACCAATAAATCCTATTAAAGTACCAATTAGTACATATTTAATTTGGAGATTCGTTAATCCAGTAGCCTTTCTTATAGCTTGAAACATTAAGTACCAACTATAAATGACGAAGCTAAAGAACATTAGAGCAAAAAGATGATAAGTAATACCAGGCTTTGGATACCAAGGAAACGAAACCCCAGGTTCTACATCTCTTACAAATAGAGGAGTAAATCCTGAAATAAAAAGAATAAAAGCAAGTAAATATCCTAAAATAACTAATCTTTTCTTTTTTTGATAGATATTTAGAAAAACTGTTATAAAATGAAAATAAGTAATTGGAATAAATATTGCTGCAATATTTAAAACTCTTGTAAAAAGGAGAGTAATTGGTTTAGTTGTACCTAAGACGAGCCCCAAAAACCAAAAGCTAGCCCAAACCGCCACACTTAAACAAAATATAGCAAAGATTTTATTAAGAATTACCCCTCTATTTTTCAGATAAACAAAAAGTCCTAAAACAATACTAGTAGCAGCATTTATTGCCGCACTTATTGTGAAAAAAGACATGATTTTGTAAACAAATCATTTAAAAAATGATGTGATTCAGTTCTGTATCAATAACGCAAAAGCATGGCTCCAGCAGTAATGCCTGCCCCATAGGTAACCAGTAAAATAAGGTCGCCCCTTTTTATTTTCCCGGCCTCAATATTCTCATCTAAAGTAATTGGTAATTCAGCTGATACTGTATTACCATAGCGATCGAAGTTATACGCGATTTTGTCTGAAGAAATGCCCGAACATTTGACAGCTATTTCAAAAAGAGGCTTGCTTGGCTGGTGGAGAATCGCAAAATCAATATCATCGGGAGTAAAACCAGTCTTCGTCCATAATCTCTGTAGAAGTAGTGGTAAATGTTTTTTCATAAGCTTAAATAAAAGCTTCTCCTCTCCTGGATAACCTTCGCTCATGTAAAAGTAACCTTTCAAGTTCTCTGGGGTGGTTGGAGGATAAACGCTCCAGGGAGCTGGTAAATAAATAACATCAGAATATTCGCCTAGGCCCAAAAATTCACTTCCATAAATACAGCTTAGTTCATTAGGAGAGGAACTCTCGAGGAGAACCCCGCCAGCTCCATCGCCGAAAATCGCCCGGTGTCTGATACTCCGAGCTGACATTCTACTAGTTAAGGCTGCTGCTAAAACCAGAATTTTCTCTGGTTTTTCTGAAGTGGCAATAATTCTTGAGGCAAATTCAACCGCTGTCAGCCAACCAACACAAGAAGCTGTTACATCGGCCACCAAACAACCACTAAGACCGGCTCCGATTTTCTTCTGAACAACAGCGGCTGTAGCTGGTTCTAAAAAATCAGGTGGAGTAGTTGATACGAGAATTTGGGTCAGTTCATTAACTTTAATATCTGTTTTGCTCAGAATTTTCTTTCCTGTTTCCGCGAGTAGGTCTGAGGGTTGTTCATCTAAAGCAGCAATTCGATGTTCCTTTGTACCGATAAATAAAAGTTTTTCTTTGAGCTCAGGAGACATCTTGAGCCCAAATTCCTTAATAAAATCTTCATTAGTAGCAATCTTTTGGGGAAGATATCTTCCTGTCGCTACAATTTTTACTGGTATTATTTTTTTAATTCCTTTTTGTATATTATTCATACGTCAATATTTTGCCCAGAGTTTTGAATTAAGCATTTTTATAAGCAATCAAAAAACTTCCCAAAAAGCGACGTTAATTTCAAGTTTAAAATTAAGGAGGAGGAACGAGATTTTCTCCTCTCACTTTTCCCCAACTCACCCCCTGACAAATCTCTTTGCCTATTATAAAATGGCATTGTAAGCGGAAGACGGCTTTTTTTATTTTAAAGATTTATTTTTTTCACAACACAAATCTTTAAATAATCAAGCTATCTTTTTTATTTTTTTTATTAAATTTCGCCCTTAACTATCTTCTTCCCCTTCCAAATTCCCCAAGCTTTTTGCATATAAATTTTTAGAAATTTTTCAAATTTCTAAACAACCAAATTCAGATTAACAATTTGAAAACAGTCTGTCAAATTCAATACTACATAAATCTTAGAAATA
>JASEJL010000112.1 GCA_030016465.1 Patescibacteria group bacterium
TGTGTCCAAAAAGTATGTCTAAGATCTGCTGAGTAGGTCAAATTAATTATCCATAGATGTGGGTAAGTTTCAGTAAATATGATAGGTGATAAGGTAAAGAAATTTAGGAAGAAAAAAGGTCTGATACAAGATGTCCTTGCGAGAAATGACGATATTCCTTATACTACTTTAACAAAGTTAGAATCTAATGTTTTTAAGGGTGAAAATCTTCATTTAGACCCTGCCCTATGGGTTTTTCTTAATCAAAAGGCTGATAGAGAAGTGCCGAATCAATCTCAAATTACAGAGGCAAGTTCTGATTGAGGCTTCAGCAAGAGTTATGCATACTTCGCAAAACATGCCAATTTGGAAGTATATACGAAGTACTTCGGTTATTTTAAGATAGGCAAAATCCCCGAATTAAACAACGGTGATAAAAAATGATTTTCGATAAAATCAGAGAAATTATAAAGAAGTTTCCAAAGAAGCTTCCACCAGGTATTTCCTTTGGTGTTGGTATTGTTTCTGTCGACCCTGGGACGGTCTCTCAACACTATCTTTCTCAGTTAAGTTTTAAAGACCAAGATGAACTTCTTAAAGAATTAAAGAAGCTGTCCGAGGAGCAATTTAAAAGACTTGGAGAAGAATTGGAAAATGAAAGAATATTAAGTAAAGAGCAATTCACACAGGTAGTAAAATTACTCGAAGAAAATATTCAAAGTCATAAGAATAAGATACTTAAATCTTGTTTTCGCCAAGTTGATGATGTATTTGAACACCAAATAAGTAAAAATTTTCTCTATGAATATGAATGGCCTACCTATCCACAGAGATTATATACGTGACTGTCTACAAATTCCTGATGAACAAATCCAGAAAGTTGAAGAAGAAAAGGTAATATCCATTATGGAACTAGATTGGGATAATAAAAATTGGCAAAATGATACTGCTTCATTTATAGTAAGCAACATTCACCCTACAAAAGCAAAGATAATTTCTACAATACTTGAAAAGTACGAAGGTGTGGAAATTAATGTAGGTAGTGTAATCACAGATTACGCTGAGGAATATTATGAGAATCTTTATCGTATAGTTTCACCATTTTGGGACATAGAAGTACTTGAAGAATTATGTAAAAACGATAAATTCATTTCGATCATCAAAAAATACTTAAAGAAAAGGCATCTAGGAAAAGAGTTGGACAGAACAATAAGAACACTTTCAAAGTTAAGACCCCAAGAGAAAGACAAGATAGTTGACAGCGAAATTATAGATTCTTTTGCAAAGAAACTTAATAGCAAAGGATCCTACATAGTTAGTAAACTTTACTTGTTCAGAACAATGGATAAGTTTAGCCCCTCTCAAACATATGAACTGTATAAAAGATTTGACAAGAAAGTACTCATAGATGATTTCAATAGCAATCCAGAAGAAAAGGGAATATATTCTTTTGCTAAATTCATGGAAATTTTTAAGAACATTTATTATTTTGGTAGTCCGGAAGAGAAATCTTGCATAGTCGAGGATTTGAAAGAAATTTTAGACGGTTGCTCTAAAGAATTTAGTGAGAGATTTGATAAGGGCTATCATCATTTCAGTCAGCTTCACTGGCTTCTAAAAAGGCTAGACCCTATACGGCTTGCTCCTAATACTAAAGTCAGTTTATCCAATTACTTCCTTAAGCAAATTCCACCAGCAAAGATAGTTGAATGGATAAGAAGTAAACATACACGGATTAATGAATTAAGATATATATTTAAGATTGCTAGATTCACATTTCTCGAAATCGAAGGAATGATAAAAAACCTATACCATGAATATTTTAAAAATCTGTTTAATTATGATGATGTAAAGAAAATGTTTAATAGGTCTAAATTATATGACATAGCTATAACATCAAAATTTAGTTATGAAATCTTAGCAAATTATTTTTACCAATATTCTTGCGAGGATGACTTCATGAAAAAAGTTTCTAAAAGTAGTTTATATATAATAAATGAAAGTATAGAGTTAACAGAAACGAACCCCGGGCTAACAGATATACAAAAAAGCTTTATAATTAGAAGGATTATAAATAGTTGCAACTTTGGGAATGAACTTCTAAATGTCACAATCAGGGAAGCAAAAAAACGCGGTAAAACTATAGATATTGATTATGAAAAGCAACGATTTTTAGACTTTAGTAAGAAATATGAAGGGACTCCGCCTAACACAGCATAAAAGTCACAGCCCTTTTTGAAAAAGGGCTGGATCCAGCCTATTCTTTAGAATAGGCTGTGAGTTCGTGCCTTATGGCACTCACCCAAAAACCCAGCACTTATTTTATGTATTACATATATTCAGTAGATCGCAAAAGTTTGGTTAATCTCATAATGTGGAATCAAAAATGAACCC
>JASEJL010000113.1 GCA_030016465.1 Patescibacteria group bacterium
AAAAAATTTTGCCAAAGACTTCTAACGTGGTTCATATTCTTTTAATTTTCCTCTTAATTTTAACTTTTGCCAAAAACTCAATCTGTTGATAAACAAAATTCCATCTAAGTGGTCAATCTCATGCTGAAAAACTCGAGCGGGCAGCCCTTCTACTTTAAGAGAAATTTTTTTTCCATTTTCGTTCAGGGCTTCAATTTCCACTTCCTTTGCTCTTTTGATTTTCAAAAAGAGGCCGGGAAAACTTAAACAACCTTCGTCTCCAATTATAGTTTCTCGGCTCTTTTTTGTTATTTCAGGATTAATGAAAACTTGAGGTTTTTGGATAAGATTAACAACGATTATTCTTTTTAAGACGCCAATCTGAGAAGCAGCTAAACCTATTCCCTGATTGACAATCATTGTTTCTAACATATCGAGGCCAAGTTTTTTTATTTCTTCGGTCACCTCTTGAACTTCCTGGCATCTTTTCCATAAAACAGGATTAGGATATTTTTTTATTTCCAATATGGCCATATTTTAATATATCATAAAACCATTACTCTTTCTTTCTTATCAAAATTTTATACCAATCTGGATAACAATAAATTCCCTGAAAAATTGCTCCGCCCAAAAACCCATAAGAGAATTGAGGAAAGGGAAGAAAATTATAATACAAAGCCGAAATCAAAATTACCAAACTGTATAACCAATGATGGAAATGCAATCTATAATTACCAACATTAAAAGCCAGGGAAGGAATTTTTCCGGCGAAAAATTTGAATGAAAAATAGCCCAAAAGTGTCCCAAGATAAATCTCCAGGGAAAATAAAGCAATCGGAAGCCCTAAAAGAAATTTTGGCTTTTTAAATTTAAAAATTCTCATATCGAGTTTTTTTGGCTGCTTTCTTTGTAAATCCTAGAATATCTTTTCTTTAGTTTTTTAATGTCTTTTTCTAAAACTTCTTCTAAATCCCAGTTGGAAAAATTGCAAATCATTGCCACATACCATAAAATATCACCAAGATTCTCTCTTATTCCATTTTTTTGATCATTCTTTGGGGAAAATGTTTTTTTAATACAGCCGGCAACATCTCTAGCTTCTCCGGTAATACCTAATTGTCAATACTATCCTCATCTGCAATCTTTGTTTGTTCAAAATAAGGGTTGGATTGCTTTATAAAATAGCCGGTGTCCGCCCCTTAAATAATTTTTGGGAATGAAATCTACTAATTTATTATATTCTTTCTTTTTATAAAATTTAAGATTTTGTCTATTTACCCAAAGATAAATCTTATGAACCTTCTTAGAGTATTATTTTTCATTCTTTAATTTTACCAAAAATTCGCCTTTTTGGCGACTTGGAGTTCTACTAAACTTTAAACGGTAAGCATAGTTTTATCTAATTTAAAGGATAATCTATTAACAAAGCTTTTTCTTTGGCAACCATATAAAAAGCTAAAATCCTTTTCTAATAGTTTTATATCCATTTTTTTCCAATAAAGGCGAAAGTTGTATAGGTTTATTATTGTTCATAACTTCGGCTTAAATTTTGATAAATTTGAAAATCTTTTTCGGAAAACAAAACAAAAATTACTTGTTCTATAGTTTTATCTTTTTCTAGAAAATTTTTTACCTCTCTTAAAACAATTGGTGCTGCTTTCTCAATTGGAAAACCATAGACGCCGGTTGAAATTGAAGGAAAGGCAATTGACTTAATGTTGTTTTCTACTGCTAATTTTAAGGAATTCTTATAACACGAGGCTAAATTTTCCTCTTCATTATACTTGCCTCCTTGCCAAATTGGTCCCACGGTATGAATTACATATTTTGCTGGTAAATTATATCCTTTTGTTATTTTTGCTTCGCCAGTTTCGCATCCGTCTAATTTCTTGCATTCCTCAAGTAATTCTGGACCAGCCGCTCGATGAATTGCCCCATCCACTCCACCGCCACCTAAAAGAGTTTTATTTGCCGCGTTAACAATTGCATCAACTTTAAGTTTAGTAATATCGCCTTTTATTATTTTTATTTTCGCTTTCATAAATTTGTTTTTTTCACACGCATCTATATCGCTTCTACCACATCCCTACTACAGAGAGTGGACATTCAAAACTAAAATAATATATGTTTTTTATGTCTTTGTAATCGTTCACATAGTTCTCATATTCTTTTCTTTCCCAAATGAACCCCAACAAAAACACTCATAATGTTTATATGTTTCATCCGGTCTCCAATCTTATATTTTCTTCTCTGAAATTTTTTTTCGTGGCAAATGAGACACTTAAGCCAAAGTGATAATAAGTGTCTACAATTTCCATCAACTTCAGCCTAAATTTTGGCTATTTTAAAAATTTAATGCTTTTCCTTTAAATATCAAA
>JASEJL010000014.1:0-15863 GCA_030016465.1 Patescibacteria group bacterium
CCTTGATATTTTTCTTAAGTACCACGGGAAATGAAAACCCTGTGGGAAGCAAGCCGAACTACAATGCGTCTTGTTGTGGTCTCCAAATCGCTTTGCGATTTGGAGAAAAGCGACACATCACGATGCGACTTCTCAAATTTGCCTAAGCAAATTTGAGTGGAGTTATCGTGATGATGGCGCGCGGCTAAGGCTAAATACTCAATCTCACCGATAGTGAACCAGTACCGTGAGGGAAAGGTGAAAAGTAGGGAGGTGATCCCGGTGAAATAGAACCTGAAACCATCTCGCTCACAAAAAGTCGGAGCCCCGCCCTCTATGCTCATGACCAAGTTAATTATAGCTTCACAAGTTTTTTTTGGACGTTTGGGAGTTAGGTAACTTCGGTGACGGGCTTAGAGGGCGGGGTGATGGCGTACTTTTTGGAGAACGAACCAACGAGTTTATTTTCTTCGCAAGTTTAAGGGGGGTTCCCCCGAAAGCAAAGTGAAAGCAAGCCTTAATAGGGCGTGAGCGGAGGAAATAAGACCCGAAGCCAAGCGAGCTTGCCATGGCCAGGGTGAACCCAAGCGAAAGCAAGGGGGAGGCCCGAACTCGTGGACCGTGCAATATCCTGGGATGAGCTGTGGCAAGAAGCGAAAAACTAAACGAGCTTGGTAATAGCTGGTTCTCCCCGAAATAACTTTGGGGTTAGCGTCGGGAATTTAGAATTGGAGGTAGAGCACTGAATGGGATCTCTTGCCGAAAGGCGGAAATTCCAATCAAACTCCGAATGCCAATTCTTTAATCTCGGCAGTCAGACCTTGGGGGCTAAGCTCCAAGGTCAAAAGGGAAACAGCCCTGATCTTCATCTAAGGTCCCAAAATTTGAGCTAAGTGAGAAAGGAAGTGGAATTCCCGAGATAGTTAGGAGGTTAGCTTAGAAGCAGCTATCCTTTAAAAAGTGCGTAACAGCTTACTAACTAAGGAATTCTGCACCGAAGATTAACGGAACTAAGCTCAGTACCGAAGATAAGACCCTTGTCCTTCGGACAAGGAAATTCGAAGCACGAAGCACGAAATTCGAAACTATAAGTAAATTATATAAAAGTATTCCTTGAGTTTCGGATTTCGGATTTAGAATTTCGGATTTCCTCGCCCGGAGGGCGAGGGGGTAGGGGAGCGTCCTGCCTGTTGTGAAGGCAAGCCGTAAGGCTTGTTGGAACGGGCAGGAGTGAGAATGTTGGTATGAGTAACCGCAATGGCAGTGAAATTCTGCCAGACCGAAAGCCCAAGGTTTCCTTGACAATGGCGATCAATCAAGGGTTAGGCGGACCTAAGTCAAGCACCGAAAGGTGTTCGACGATGGACAGCCGGTTAATATTCCGGCCCATCCATTAGATAAATTTAAGGCGACGCAGTTGAAATTCTTGAGAGGGTTATTGGATTCCGACCCCGCCCTCTATGCTCGTGACCGAGTTTTATTAACGTATTTGTTTTTTAAAACAGTACGCTAAACTAATGGACTCAGGTGATGGGCTTAGAGGGCGGGGGCCTCAAGAATCAAACTGCCTGGAAAAACCTTAAAGAGTTATATCTAATGGGTTCCGTACCACAAACCGACACAGGTGGGCTGGTGGAAGAGCACCAAGGTCAACGGGTGAAACCTCGTTAAGGAACTCGGCAAAAAAGCAGGCGTAACTTCGGAATATGCCTTGCCTTAGTGATAAACTAAGGCCGCAGCGAAAGTTCCCCTGGCGACTGTTTAACAAAAACACAGGTCCCTGCTTAATTGGTAACAAGATGTATAGGGACTGAGGCCTGACCAGTGCCGGATTGTTATCTTTGGTGGTATCTGCCGTGAGGTAGATGCTGACTGAATTAAGCGTCCGGTGAACGTCCGCGGTAAGCAAGTTGCCGCTTGGTTTGAGTCATCAAACCAATAAAACTCGGCTATATGCGAGAAACTCCGGAAGAATCTGAGACTACTCATCTTATGCTGCTCATTGTATAATTACCTAATATGAGTAAAAAAGTCATCAGCGATCCGGACAATTCGCAGGAAAGGTTCTTAAGGGAAATTTCGGAAAAATTAGGATGGTTTTTAGTAGGATTTACTGAAGGGGAAGGAAGTTTTAATCTCTCAGTAATAAAGAGAAGCGATTATACTCATAGATGGCAACTTAATCTCTCCTTCAATATTTCTCAAAAAGAAGGTACATTGCTTGGATTGGTTAAAAAGATATTAAGGTGTGGAACAATCAGATCGAGAAGTGACGAAGTTTATGTCTTCGAGGTAAGAAATGTGAAAGATATTAATGAGAAAGTAATTCCATTCTTTAATCACTTTAAGCTTTTTTCGGAAGGAAAAAGAAAGACTTTTGAAGCCTTTTCAGGAATTGCAAGAATGATGAAAAATGGAGAACACTTGACAGTTAAAGGATTAGAAAAAATACTAAAACTAAGAAGATTGCTGAATCCTAAAAGAGGAAGAAAGAGAAAATACAGCGATCAATATATTCTAAATTCCCTTAAGAAAATCCTCAGAGACCATACGCCGAGCCCGAGCCCATAAGCCATAAGGCGTTATGAGCTCGGTGAAGATATGGTCCATACTTTCTGGCGACAGAAGGAAATATATGAACTCTGACCGTGTTAAAGTAATCAACGCGTTGCTTTAGTAAAATCTGGCTATATGCTGGGAAGTCCCATGTATCTTTAACTGGTAACGGTTAAAGTGGGGACAATCAGCAGGAAAGACTCGTCTAAGTTTTGCAGAGCAAAATTTTGGCGGGAATCCTCAGAGGCCATACGCTAGACTAGGCAAAATGCTTAGAAGATATGGTCCGAACTCTTTGGCGACAAAGAGAATTCCATTAAATGGATTTAACAAATTGAGCGTAACCCCTTGTCAGGTAAGAAATTGCCTGTCTAGAGAGTAATCTCTAGAAAAAACTCGGCTAATAACGGTGAAACCTTATGAATTTTATGATAAAATAAGGTAATACCGTGGGAAGTGAGCACATAAAGCGTTATGTGCTTTACCCCGTAACGACTTTAATTGCGTCACGCAATTAGGATGATGGGTTTTTCCGAACCATCATAATATGCCGACGCTTATTACGATGAATTTGGAATCCTATATAATATGTGGACGGAGAAGCATGTTTTTGTGTCTCAATTCGACCCCGCAAGGGTAACAAAATAGGTTGGGAAGTAGTAGCAAGTTTTTCAGTAGCTCAGAACGAAGATAGAGCTGAAGTACTAAAAATGATTAAGGATTATTTTAAGTGCGGATTCATTAGAAGGAATAGCTGAATTAGTATCTAATATGAATCTTTCTGGGAAACGAGAATATAATAAAATAACAATTCTGAATTCTCTTAATAAGATGAAGATATAGTCTATGCCATTAGTGATAATGGAGAAACATGAAGTTCTGACCCGCATGAAAGGTTTCACGACTAGGGGACTGTCTCAACGAGGCGCCCGGTGAAAATGCTATAAGCGTGAAGAAGCGCTTTACCTGCGGCTAGACGGAAAGACCCCGGGAGCTTTACTGTAGGGTGGTATTGAATTTTGGGTTTTGATGCGTAGCGTAGTGGGGAGGCTTTGAAGTCCCGATTTCGGTCGGGATGGAGCCGACAATGAAACACCCATCTTCGAAACTTAAAGTTCTAATCCGAAAGGTGACAGTGCCACTCGGTCAGTTTAAGTGGGGCACTTGCCTTAATTTATGGGGCATTTCGGCTGTATGCTGGGACATCCGAGTATCCAAAGGTACCAGAGCACATAAACTTGTTATGTGTTCGGTAAAAATCCTTTGGTGCGGATAATCAGCAGGGAAGTCTCCAAAGAACTAGAAAGGAGACCCCTCAACGACTAAGAGAATTTTTATGAAACCTCTTTTAGAAATAACCCGACAATTAGTTATAGGGACAAGATTAGGTGATGGTCATCTTAGAAAAAATTATGGCAAGACTCAATTGCAAATAGCTCATACTGCGAAGAAGAAAGAATATGTGTGGTGGAAGGGGAAAATGTTAGCTGATGATAATCTCGTATCTGGAAAACCTTATAATTATAAGATATTAGTAAAGTTTAAGAATAAAAAATATCCTCAATGGAGATGCCAGATGACATGGAATAAAAGGTTGAATGGATTGTATCCTTTAGTTATCCAGAAATATCTGAAAGATAGATGGAGAATAAAAATTGGGTTTGTAAAAAATAAGGGGAAATTGAGAATAAGAAAAGGAGCGGTAGAGGCAAAAAAATTTCTAAAAATTGTGAACCCTTACATTCTAGAGTGCATGAAGTATAAAACTAATTTGGGTTATAAAAATTCTCGCAACGCCGAACTCCCTTTTGGGAGGTGATATAGTCTGAACTTTAGGGCGACCTAAAGAGTTGGTAATGCCAAACTCGTGCGCCTTGGCTAACCCAACAATTATGTTGATAAAAAATCAGGGTAAATCAGCGTCGGCTGCAAAGCAGCCGCTCATGAGCGTGAATCAACGTAATTTAACAAAATTGCCTAAAAGGTAATGGAGGCGTTTAAAGGTCGGCTAGCTCCGGATGGAAATCGGAGTGGTCGTGCAAAGGCATAAGCCGGCTTTACTGCAAGAGGGATATCTCGCGCAGTTGGGAAACCAGAACTTAGTGAACCGACCGTGGTTGGTAGAACCGCGGAAGATCATCAGCCAAAAGTTACCCCGGGGATAACAGGCTAGTAGGGCCCGCGAGTCCTCATCAACGGCCCTGTTCGGCACCTCGATGTCGGCTAAATAGATTGGCCGCTGGCGTCGTAAGGCGACTGACAAAATTCAGCTAATAACGGTAAAGCCCTCTTCACTTCACTCAGAGTAAACTTTCTAAATGACTTTTTAAATGGAAGTTTACCCTGAGGTAGGAAGTACTGAAAGGGGTAATACCGTGGGAAGTCTTTGTGACCCCGTAACGACTGAGGCTTTATGCTAAGATAGTGGGTACCTGATGATCAGGAATTTAAACCATTATCATACGCTGACCCCTATTAAACCTAAGTTTTAATAGGGAGATGATATAGTCTATACTTCAAGTAATTGAAGAGTAATATGCATCACATCCCGGAGGTGGAGAAGCTTCCAAGGGTAAGAAGAACATCAAGCCCTTGTAAAACTGGCTAATAACGGTGGAGTCCATTTGCTTTTATGATAAAAAGAGACAATGGATAATACCGTGGGAAATAAGGAAGCTCTTCCTTTCTTTAATTGAAAAATATATAATCCCAACCATGAGATACAAGCTTCTTTATACCCGTAACGACTTTTTGCCACCGCGCAAAAGATAGAGATTTCAAACCTCTATAATACGCCAGTCGAGCATATAAAACGTTATGGGCTCGAAAGATATAGTCTGCGCCTTTAGTAATAAGGGAATTAAGCGTTGGCTGTTCGCCAATTAAAGTGGTACGTGAGAATTCGCGTCTTTCCTAAGCAATTAGGAAATGCTAACCAACTTATATCGGTGAAGCCCTAAATAACTTAGAACCCAAAGTTTAGGGTGACACCGAGGGAAGGTTAGCGGAAATTTGTGGAATAATGAAGAGGTTATGATGAAGAAAATTATACCTAAATCAATCAAGAATAAGGATAAACATTCACTTTCCGCTATATCCCCGTAACGACTTTACTTTAAAAAATAAGGCAATAGAGATTCTTAAATAATTTTAAGGACACCTATTGCAAAACGTTGGTTCCTTATTCAGCTTTAATAAGGAAGAGATATAGTCTATGCTTTTGGTAACAAAAGATTAACATGGAGTTGGGTTCAGTACGTCGTGAGACAGTAAAAAAGGACCATTGCTGTCTATAAATCTGGCTATTTGCTGGGAAGTCCGGTGAATTGTGTGCTACTTGACAAGATTCTTCGATAGAGTTATCCTATCTCTAGGATATGTCAAGTAAAAATGCATCACATGCGGATAATCAGCAGACAAGCAGGAAGAAAATATCTGACGAGTATTTAGCTGGTTTCGTAGATGGAGAAGGATGTTTTTATGTGGGATTCAGTAAAAGGAGTGATTTGCCTCTTGGTTGGCAGATTCTTACTGAATTTCATTTAAGTCAAAATCCAGGTAGATTAAATCTTTTGGAAGAATTTAGAAAACGAGTTGGTTGCGGTTATTTAAAACCAAATCATGCTAAAAATCCAAAAGATCGTTCATGGGTTTTGGTAATAAAAGATAGAAAAGACCTAAAGGAAAAACTTATCCCTTTTTTCAAAAAATGCCCTCTTCATTCTCAAAAACAGCAAGAATTTATTGTTTTTGCTAAAGTGCTTAGCTTGATAGAAAAAAAGAAGCATTTACAAAAGCAAGGATTCCGTAAAATTGTGAATTTAGTTTTTAGCCTACCGCGACTCACCAATAAACGATACTCAAAAAATATTATCCTTTCTTCCTGAAGTCTCAGAGACTATACGCCAGACCGAGCATATAAATTTTTATGTGCTTGGAAGATATAGTCCGAACTGCATAGCGATATGCAGACTGTAACAGAAATGTTTACAGACTTTACTAAAATAAAGATTAACAAAATTGACGGTCCCTATCTACCGCAGGCGCTGAGTCTTGAGGGGAGTCGTCCCTAGTAAAAATTTGCTACTTCAGAAAGTAATTTCTGATGACAATTCGACTAATAACGGTGGAGCCTTCAATTATTTATCTGGTTGAAGCGATCACAGATATTGATGGTCCAGATATCCTGTGATACAATTACTTGAGGACCAGATAAATATTAAGGTAATATCGTGGGAAGACAAACAAAAATTCAAAATACTGATTTAGCTTACATTTCAGGATTTCTTGATTAGGAAAAGAGATAGTATAAAGATCGCAAATGCTATTTTAAAGGCTAGACAAGAAGCTTATCAGTCAGGTCTAAAAAGGATGGATAAATTAAAAGCTGATTTAAAAAAGATTATAAAAATGTAAATCTTGTTTGTCCCCGTAACGACTTCGGTATTCTTAGGAATACCGGGATGGCGAGGAATAAATATTAATCGCCATAATATGTCGACTCCCAAAACTTAAAGTTGGGATGAAGATATAGTCTAAGCTTATAGAAATATAAGAGAAACTTGACGAGAGGACTGGGATGAACTGACCTCTGGTCTACCAGTTGTTCCGCCAGGAGCATCGCTGGGTAGCTATGTCAGGAACTGATAAGAGCTGAAAGCATCTAAGCTCGAAGCAGACCCCAAGATTAGGACTCTTAGATTCCTCAGAGATTATGAGGTTGATAGGCTGCAGGTGTAAGGGCAGCAATGCCTTGAGCCGAGCAGTACTAATAAATCGTTAAAACCTTTTGGCTAGCAATTAATGACCATTTACTCTCTTAAATAATCCTGTTAAATGATGCTTTGTATCATTTTGCCTTATAGGGTAAATTATTTACTAGGATTACCCTGTTAAATCTTTTGCTGAAAACAAAAGAAAATTGAAGATTTTATTTAACAGGGTATTTAACAGAATAAAAAAGACATTTTGGTGGCGACTAGGCTGGGTTTGTTTTACTGGTTTTCATACCGAATTCCGTACCAAAACAAAAATTTCAAAAATCGTATCCATCTAATGGGGGCTATACTGGTATTGTTCCACCTGTTCCCATTTCGAACACAGAAGTGAAATATACCAAGGCCGATGATATTGCTTCGGCGAGAAAGTAGGTAGCCCCCGTTAATTGGATACGATTTTTGTTTGGTGCGGGGGGTGAGTCACTCTTTAACCCTCCCCCCTCCCTAAATATGATATAATAAACCGATGAAACTATCTTATAGACTAAAAATTGGGTTGATAATAATTTTGATAGCGTCTTTTTTCCTTGTTCTTAATTTGACTCCATTTGGTAAAGAGATTAAAAACTTCTTTTATTTGATATCCTCGCCAATTCAGAAGATTTTTTGGAAAACGGGAAATAAAATATCTGATTTTTTTGAGGTAATTTTTAGAATTAAGGATTTAAAACGAGAGAACGAAGAATTAAAATTAAAAATTCAAACCTTGGAGGCTGAAAATGTTACGATAAGCGAATTAAAAAAAGAAAATGAAATTTTAAGGGAAGCCCTGGAAATTGGTTTAGAAAAAGAATTTGGACTTCAGTTAGCTCAAGTTATTGGAAAGGATGTTTCCCAAGATCTTATTTTAATTAATAAAGGATTGAAAGACGGTATTTTAGAGGGCTTTCCAGTAATTAGCCAACAAAAACTTTTGATAGGAAAAATTAGCGAGGTTTACAAAGATTTTTCAAAAGTTCTTTTAATCTCCAATCCAAAAAGTTCTTTTGACGCTAAAATAGCTGATAGTGACATTTTTGGGGTAGTCAAGGGGAAAGGAAATTTAAAAATTCTCTTTGACTTTATTCCCCAAGAAAAAGAAATTAAAGAAGGAGATTTAGTGGTAACCAGCGTTTTAGGCGGAATTTTTCCCCAAGGATTGCTTGTCGGCAAGATTAATGAAGTTACAAAATCAGATTTGAAACCATTTCAAAAAGCTCAAATTCAGCCTGTTTTTAATATTGGAAATTTAGAAAAATTATTTATTATCACCGAATGGTAAAAAAAATTTTTTTTCTTATTTTACTTTTTTATTTCCTGACTTTACTTCAAACTAGTTTTTTTCTGCATTTTCCGTTTAGACATTTATTGAATTTAGTTTTAATCATCGTGGTATTAATTAATCTCTTTGAGGCCCGGAAAGAAAAACTAGGTCTTTTTAGTGCTTTTTTTGGCGGATTTTTTTTGGATATTTTTTCTGAAAATTTTATTGGTTTTTGGATTTTAATTTTGTTAGCCATATCAATTTTTATCAAATTAATTTTAAAAAAACATGTTCGAATTCCGGTTATCTCACGAGTTTAAAAATCGAGAAATAAAAAGGTCTCCCCCCGATATTGAACCGCACGAAATTCTTCTTGATAAACTTGCAAAAAGAAAAGAGGAGGAATTAGGGATTTCCGAAAAAAAATTTGAAACTCCTCTTTTGAGAATAATTCTTCGAGGGTTATTAATTTTTAGTTTATTGCTTATTCTTTTACTCTTTGTCAGAACCTTTCAACTTCAGATATTAGAACAAAAAAAGCTGGCTACTCTAGCCGAGAGGAATAAATATATTGTGAAGGCAATTCAGGCTGAAAGAGGAGTAATTTATGACCGGAATTTAAATCAATTAGTTTTTAATCAGTCTAGTTTTGATTTAGTTTTAGAAAAAACTAATCTTCCTAAATTAGAAGAAGAAAGAAATAAAGTTTTAAAAGAGGTTTCTCAGATTTTGAAATTGAGCTCGGAAGATTTAGAAAAGAAAATTGCTGAAAGTGAAATTCCCCAAGTTTTAATTGCTGAAAATTTAGACCACCAGACTTTAATCATTTTAGAAACAAAGATAACTGCACTTCCCGGTTTTCAAATTGTTAATAATCCGATTAGAGAATACCGAGAAGGTAAAAATTTCAGTCATTTAATTGGCTATACCGGAAAAATCTTGCCCGAAGAATTAAAAAAAGAACCAGATTTGTATTCAATTTCAGATTATATTGGCCGAGCCGGTCTAGAAAGCTTTTATGAAGAAGTTTTGAGAAAAAACCCGGGAAAAATGAGAATTGAAAGAGATGCTTTAGGAAATATAATTTCACAAGAAGTAATTCAATTACCCGAATCAGGCAAAAGTTTAGTTTTGTGGTTGGATTCTGATTTGCAAAAGAAAATTAGAGAAGTTTTAGAAAAACAGCGTCAAACACTCGGTGCCAAAGGAGCAGCCGCTGTCGTGGTTGATCCAAAAACCGGAGGAGTCTTGGCTTTGGTTTCTTTACCCGATTTTGATAACAATTTATTTCAAAAAGGAGCCGACTCTACAAAACTTCAAGAGCTTTTAGAAGACTCCCTTAAACTGAGACCGCTTTTTAACCGAGCAATTTCCGGCCGGGGATATCTTACTGGTTCAACAATTAAACCTTTAATTGCTTCAGCGGCCCTGGAAGAAAAAATAATTTCGCCGGAAAAACAAATTTTCGCCGGAGGTTTTATTGAAGTTCCCGACAGATATAATCCGGAGAAAGTTTATATTTATCGGGACTGGAAAGTTCACGGCTGGACCGACCTGAGAAAAGCCATTGCCCAATCGGTCAATGTCTATTTTTATACCATTGGCGGAGGTTACGGAGGACAAATTGGCTTGGGTCCGAGCAGAATTAAAAAATACTTGGAACTTTTTGGCTGGGGAGAAAAAACCGGAATTGATTTACCCAATGAAGGCGTGGGATTAGTTCCCAATCCGGAGTGGAAAAAAGTTTATTTTGAAAAAAAAGAAGACCAAATTTGGTATGATGGTAACACTTATTATCTTTCCATTGGCCAGGAATATGTTTCCGCTACCCCTCTTCAGGTTACTGTTTCCATTGCTGCCATTGCCAACGGAGGTAAATTATTCCAGCCTCAGGTAGTGAAAAGTATTGTTGATAATCAAAAGAATCTGATTAAAGAAATTACTCCGCAAGTTTTAAGAGAGAATTTTATTGATTCAAAAAACCTTCAAGTGGTCAGAGAAGGGATGCGCCAGACAGTCACTCAGGGTACCGCCAGTAGTTGGTTAAATTCATTGCCAGTTTCCTCAGCCGCCAAAACTGGTTCTGCTCAAACCGGAAAATTTGATAAATACGGAAATGAATTGCTTCACAACTGGGTAACTATTTTTGCTCCTTACGAGGACCCTGAAATTGTTTTGACGCTTTTTCTGGAAAACGTTCCAGGAACTATGGCTGGTCCGCTGCCCGTAGCCAAAGAAATTTTAGAATGGTATTTTAGAGATAAGTAAATTTTGAATAGTATGTTTTTGGCGCACTTCCAAAAAAAAACAGATAATATCTTTAGCCATAATATTGTTTGTTTTTTCCTCAATTATTTTATTCTGGCAAGCGAAGGATTTACGAACAATTAAATTATCGCCAATTGAGGAAACTGAAATTGGTGAAGTTTTATATTTAATAAACCGAGGAGAAGGAAATATTAGTCAGTATCAAATAGAAATAACTGATAATTCAACCGTTTTTTCTTTACTGGAAGAATTAGCTGAGAGAGAAAATTTTGAGATAGAGATGTCTTTTTATCCGGAAATGGGTGTTTTTGTAGAAAGTATCAATGGACTCAAAAATGGCACCGCTGGTAAATTCTGGCAATACTGGGTGAATGGCGAATTGCCAATGATTGCAGCTGATAAAAAAAGAGTAAAAGCTGGCGATATCATTGAGTGGAAATTTATTTCCCCATCCTTTTAATGTTAATATTTAACTGCCTAGATTTTAAGTTTAAGAGATCTCATCAGATGCCTTGGGAAATATTCCTTCTATTGAAGTTTGGCCAAAAACACCTAAAACTATTACCGATGTCCATATTGTATTTGTTGACATTTTAAAAGTTATTCGTTAAACTTATTTTACAAACCCTCGGTGCTTAATTAATTTTGAATTATGCCTACCATTCATCAACTAATCAAAAAAGGGAGGAAGAAAATTAAAAAGCGTTTCAGAACACCAGCTTTGAAATTTGGTTTTAATGTTTTGAAAAATCGACCCCGAGAATTTCCTTCGCCGTTTAAAAGAGGAGTTTGCCTTAAAGTTTTTACCGTTACTCCTAAAAAACCCAATTCGGCTTTGAGAAAAGTGGCCAGGGTGAAATTGACCAATGGCCAGGAGGTGACTGCTTATATTCCTGGTGAAGGCCATAATTTACAGGAGCATTCAATTGTTTTGATTCGGGGAGGAAGAGTCAAGGATTTACCGGGGGTGAGGTATCATGTTGTGAGAGGCGTATTAGATACTATCGGGGTAGAAGGAAGAAAACAAGAGAGGAGTAAATACGGCACCAAGAAACAAATATAATGCAAATCTACAAATGATATGCTAATTATGCGAACTGCTAATTTTTTATTCGCAATGTTTTTATGAGGAGAAAAAAGAAAGCCAAATACAATATCCTGCCTGACCCTATTTATAATAATATCACCGTAGCAAAATTTATAAATCAGGTGATGCGTCGTGGGAAGAAAACTATTGCCCAAAAAATTGTTTATGGGAGTTTTGATATTATTAAAGAAAAAACTAAAAAAGAGCCTTTAGAGGTTTTTGAGTTAGCCATTAGCAATGTTAAACCCAGCTTAGAAGTAAAATCAAAAAGAATTGGTGGAGCAACCTATCAAGTGCCGCAGCAGGTACCGGAGGCTCGGGGAAAAACTTTAGCTATGCGCTGGCTCATTCAAACCGCCAAATCTAGAAAAGGAAAGACAATGAAAGAGAAATTAGCCGAGGAATTAATTTTAGCTTCAAAGCAAAAAGGCGCGGCAATAAAGAAAAAAGAAGATACTCATAGAATGGCAGAAGCCAATCGAGCTTTTGCCCATTTTGCCTGATAATTTACTTTATAATTATTTGATTACTCAATTAACCAGTTAACGGATTAAAGGATTTTAGAATAATTTATTGTATAGGAATTTCAATAATTCCTATATAAAAGCAGCTCTAATTTTATTATGTCAAAAAAAGATAAAAGCATCACAAAAAACCTGTAAGCATTATTTAACCTTGGCAACACAGAGAGCAAAATAGTACTTAGAACCAGCTAACTGAATGAATGTGTTGTCAAAGAAATACTTCCCAAAATTAAAGCAAAATATCACAAAATTTTCTAAAAGAAAAATTTGCCTAGGTGCTTAAGTAAACAATTAGATAATTTTATGAGACAATACCCCATAGAAAAATACCGAAATATTGGAATTATTGCTCATATTGATGCCGGAAAAACAACCACTACCGAGCGAATTTTGTTTTACACCGGAATTTCTCATAAGATGGGCGAGATTGATTTGGGCACAACAATCATGGATTGGATGGAACAAGAAAAAGAAAGAGGAATTACCATTACGGCTGCTGCCACTACCTGTTTCTGGACGCCGTTGGAAGCTAAAAATCGGGAGCGAGGAAATCCCAACGAAGTTCGGATTAACATTATTGATACCCCTGGTCACATTGATTTTACGGCCGAGGTTCAGAGGTCTTTGAGGGTTTTAGATGGAGCGGTGGTTGTTTTTGATGGAGTGGCCGGGGTTGAACCTCAATCAGAAACGGTCTGGCGCCAGGCCGATAAATTTAATGTTCCCAGAGTTTGCTTTATTAATAAAATGGATAGACTGGGAGCTGATTTTGAAAAGAGTCTAGAATCAATCTGGCAAAAATTATCGCCAAATGCGGTTGCCCTACAATTGCCAATCGGTAAAGAGAGTACCTTTGAAGGAGTGATTGATTTATTAAAAATGAAGGCCTTGAAATTTGAAGGAGATTTTGGCGAAAAAGTGATTGAGGAAGAAATCCCTAAAGATCTGTTAGAAAAAGCCAGGGCAATGAGAGAAAATTTAGTTGAGAAAATTGTGGCTGAAGATGATGAACTTTTGGAAAAATATTTAGCCAGAAAAGAAATTTCAATTGAGGAATTGAGAAATACCTTGAGAAAGGCAACCTGCAATTATCGATTGATTCCAGTTTTTGTCGGTTCGGCTTTGAAAAATAAAGGAATTCAACCTCTTTTAGATGCCATTTGTTATTATTTACCCTGCCCGACCGATCTTCCACCGGTTAAGGGAATTGATCCCAAAACTGGAAAAGAAATTGAGAGAAAGGCTGATGACAATGAACCCTTCTCGGGTTTAGCTTTTAAAATTGCCTCAGACCCTTATGTTGGCACTTTGACTTATTTCCGGGTTTATTCTGGAAATTTGAGAAGAGGAGTCTATTTACTCAATACCACTACTCAGGAAAAAGAGAGAATTGGTCGAATTTTACGTCTTCATGCTAATCAGCGAGAGGAGGTGGAAGAAATTTTTGCCGGAGACATTGTTGCCACTATTGGATTAAAAAATACTTCCACCGGTCATACGCTTTCTGACCCAGACCATCCCATTATTTTAGAAAAAATTATTTTTCCCGAACCGGTAATCGGAATTCGCATTGAACCAAAAACCAAGGCCGACCAAGAAAAAATGAGTTTAGCTTTAAAAAGATTGGCCGAAGAAGACCCGACTTTTAGAGTGAAAGGAGATCCGGAAACCGGCGAGACAATTATCTCGGGTATGGGAGAATTACATTTGGAAATTATTGTTGACCGGATGAAAAGAGAATTTAAGGTAGAAGGAAATGTTGGCAGGCCTCAGGTGGCTTATAAAGAAACGATAAAAGAATTTGCCGAAGCCGAAGGAAAATATATCAGGCAGAGCGGTGGTCGGGGTCAATATGGTCATGTCTGGTTGAGAATAGGACCAAAAAAGAGAGGAGAGGGTTTTGAATTTATTAATGAGATTAAAGGCGGAATTATTCCCCAGGAATTTATTCCGGCCGTGGAAAAGGGAGTAAAAGAAGCAATGGATAAAGGAATATTGGCAGGCTATCCAATGGTGGATATGAGTGTGACTTTATATGATGGTTCTTTCCATGAAGTTGATTCTTCAGAACTAGCTTTTAAAATTGCAGGTTCCATCGCTTTACAGCAAGCTGCCAAAAAAGCTAAACCTGTTTTGTTGGAACCGATAATGAAATTAGAAGTAATTACGTCACCAGATTTTTTTGGCGATGTCATTAGTGATTTGTCAGCCAGGCGAGGGAAAATTGAGGACACAAAAGATAGATTGAATTTAAAAGTAATTGATGCTAAAATACCTTTAGCTGAAATGTTTGGTTATGCCACTTCTTTACGGTCATTGACAGAAGGCCGAGGAACCTTTACAATGGAATTTGACCACTATGAAGAAGTACCTCAGAACATAGCCCAAGAAATAATTGAAGGAAAAAGAAGATAAATAATCAACTTACGATGTTAAGTAAAAATATTGGCGTATCAAAAAAGATTTTTTGAGAAAAATCAACTAATCCATGTTGTTTCTCGGGCAGTGACAGATATTTTTAAAATCAAAGCAGATTGCTATCAGTTTATTTTTCAATTTTATGCGGCTAACCTTGGAAAAAAAGGATTTAATGTAAGAGCTAAAGATGTAATAAAAGCAGGACAAGCTCTATTAAATCGAGAAAAAATTTCCTCAAAATTTATAATTAAAGAACATCCGCCAATAGTTGATTTATTGGATTTTTCACTGCCAATTAATCATTTCCATTTTTATTTATTATTAAACATTGAAAATATGTTACCCTTTTTTATGAAAAAATTAAATGATGGATTTGCCAAATATTTTAATTTGACTTATAATCGAAAAGATGCCTATTTGGTTCTCGTTACAAAAGTGTGATAATAAAAACAGATTTTCAATCTGATGCAGTTAGTCGATATGTTAGCATAATCAATCCCTTAGATGTTTTTCAACCAGGTTGGCGGGAAAGGGGCCTAAAGGATTGGAAAAAAGCTTTTGATTTTTTGAAAGAATATGAATTTTCCAGTTTTCCAGATAAAATAGGATTAAGAAAAAGCAAAATATTAGCTGAAAAAGAGATTTTGGAAAAAAATATTCTTTTATAAGGAGTTCTGAAAATAAAAAATAGTGTTAGAAGAAATTGTGAAGGGCTTTTTAAAAGAGAAATTAAAACCCCCCTTATCCTTATTAATAGAATAATTTAATCAACATCGCAAGTTGAGTAAAAAATAAAAATATTCTGGAAATTTCGCAAAAAAAGTGCTATTATGGACAACCAAAACCAATCTAAACTTTCAAATAAAGGAATTTCCACGCCAATTGGAATTTTGATTATTATTTGCGTTCTTTTAACCGGAGGAATTTTAGCGTGGCAGCTTGAGTGGTTTAAAAAAGAAGTAAAAATGCCAGAAGTAAAAATGCCAGAAGTAGAGATAGAGGAAGAAGTA
>JASEJL010000014.1:15963-17058 GCA_030016465.1 Patescibacteria group bacterium
AAATGCCAGAAGTAAAAATGCCAGAAGTAGAGATAGAGGAAGAAGTAACCACCGACGAAACTGCCAACTGGAAAACTTACCGGAATGAGCAGTATAGATTTGAGCTGAAGTATCCTTTTGATAAATACGAAATATTGGAAAAGGTTGATTACACCATAATTAAACCGAAAAAGCTTATATTCGATATTGAAGATCCTGGCCACTTGTTAGTAATTGAAAGAAGAGAAAGAAAATCAGGCCAAACCTGGGAAGAATTTATTTTAACGGGGGCAAAATTAGAACCAAAATTAGAAGAAGAAGGGGAGGAAATTTTGATTGGGAGAGAATTTATAATTACTGATAGCCCTGCTGGAAAAGATATCTATTGTTTTTGTAGGGCACAAGCTTTCACCGTTTGTCATACATTTTATGTTTTGGAGAAAGATGAAAATGGGGTTCCCAAAAATGGAATTGATGTATATTTTTGGTCTCGATATAAAGCCCTAGGCAATCCTTATGCAAAGGATTATCACGCTATCATTAAGAGTATAAAATTTACTGAGAGATAAAGATATTCAAATTTACAAGCAACTTCTTTCCACTTTTTGATTTTTGGAATAGAGAAAAAAATATGGAGAAAAATACATGGTTAATCAGAGTTATTTTTTTCAATAAAAAACTAAAAGATAGTTAATTTATATAAAAATATTTTTATATAAAGATATTTTTATAATTTATAATGAAAGTAATTGAGGTATTGACTTTATTTTTTTAGATGAGTAAAATAGTAATATAACCTTAAAAATCCGAAGCACGAAATCCGAAATTCGAAACAATAAATTTTTACAAATTTCGCCAAGCAAATTTCTATAAATTTCAGAAATTTATAGAAATTAATTGAGATTATTTGTTTCGAATTTCGATATTCGAATTTCGGATTTAAAAAATATGGCAGAAAAAGAAAAATTTGTTAGGACAAAACCTCATCTTAATATTGGAACCATTGGCCACGTTGCCCATGGAAAAAGTACCTTAACGGCGGCCATCACCCATGTTTTAAGACTAAAAGGATTGGCAGCCAAAGAATGGACGGTTGACGAGATTAACGCCGCTCCC
>JASEJL010000114.1 GCA_030016465.1 Patescibacteria group bacterium
CTAATTTTTCAATATCTTGTAAAAGTATCACTCGCATAACAAAAAGATATTTATAGATATTATTTATAACCTTTGGCTGCAATATTAATGGGCATAAGGCAAAATTTTCTTTTAGAAAATTTTGTGATATTTTGCTCTAATTTTGTGAGGTATTTCTTTGGCAGTTCACTCATTCAGTTAGCTGACTCTAAGCACTATTTTGCTCTCTGTGTTGCCAAGGTTAAATAATGCTTAGTAGTTTGTGATGTTTTTATCCTTTTTTGACATGGTAAAATTAGAGCTGCTTTTATATAGGAAGTATTGAAATTGCTATACAAATATTTATTGCAACAAATATCGTGAGCGTTAGCAAACAAATATTAATGAATATCGCGAATGAAATAAGCAAATTTCTATCAGATTCTATTTTATTTCAATTCTTTAATTATTTCAATAGCTTTATCTAATTGAGGGTCTCTCTCTTTTTCATAATCCTCTTCAGTCATTTCCACTTTAATATCTGGTTCTAAACCTTTATCAGTAATCAGTTCACCTTTAGGAGTAAGCCATCTAGCGACTGTTATTTTCAAAGAAGAACCTTCTCTTAATTTTTCCAATTCCTGAACTGACCCCTTACCAAAGGTTTTTTCTCCAATTAATATTATACCGCGATTATCTCGTAAAGCACCAGCCAAAATTTCTGAACCGGAAGCCGAACCTTCATTAATTAAAACTACTAAAGGATATTCCAAAAGTCGGCTCGGACCTTCGGCAAGATATTTCTTCTGTTCTTTTCCTTCGCCAAAATCCTCAATGGTCACAATTTGACCCTTTTCCAGAAACCAACCAGAAATCGCCTGAGCCACCTCTAAATAACCACCGGGATTATTTCTTAAATCTAAAATTATTTTTTTAGCCGAGCTATTTAAAATTTCAAAGGAGGCCGTTTTAAAATCAACATCTGCTTTTTCAGTAAATTGATAAAGTTTAAGGTAGGCAATGTCGTTATCTTTTATTTCCCATTTCAAAGAAGGAATCTCAATTATCGCTCGGGTAATTTTAAATTCTCTGGTTTTTTCCCATCCTTCTCGAAAAATAGTTAAAGTTACCTCAGTTCCCTTTGGTCCTCGGATTAAATTTACCGCCTCTTCAATCGTCATGTCAACCGTAGATTTATTGTCTATTTTCATAATTTTATCACCGGCTCTCAAACCAGCTCTTTGAGCCGGTGTCCCTTCCAAAGGTGCTATCACCTGGAGTTGGCCTTTTCTAATGCCAATTTCCATGCCCACTCCCTCAAAAAACCCTTTAGTATCTTCAATAAATCTTTTGGTTTCTTCTGGCGATAAAAAAATGGTATAAGGGTCTTGTAATGATTGGACCATGCCAGAAATTGCTCCATAAATTATTTTTTGGATATCAAATTTTTCTTTATCAACAAATTTCTTCTGAAGTTTATGATAGGCCTCCCAGAAAAGAGAAAAATCAATTTCTTCCGGTGGACAAACCTGACATTGCAATTTCCCAAAATAAAAACCTAATCCAAGACTTCCTAAAATAAAAATTGCTAAAAAAAATGGAACTAAAAATTTTCTAACCATAATTCATTTCAATTATATCAAATATTTGGCACATAGGCAAAATTTTCTTTCAGAAAATTTTGAGATATTTTACTCTAATTTTGGGAAGTATTTCTTTGCAAACTTATTCATTCAGTTAGCTGACTCTAAGCACTATTTTGCTCTCTGTGTTGCCAAGGTTAAATAATGCTTACAGGTTTTTTGTGATGCTTTTATCTTTTTTTGACATAATAAAATTAGAGCTGCTTTTATATAGGAAGTATTGAAATTGCTATATAAAAAATATTCTTAAGCCTGATAAAGGTTTTTTCTCGGGAAGTTTATTTTTATCAAATTTTCTTTGCAAAAGCTCAGTCTTTTTTTTGCTAAACCATTTTTAATATCGGTCCCCAGCAATTTAGCTACTTTTTTTGAATCCAAATTGTGCCAAAAAATTTCCGCCATTATTTTATTGTAAACAAAAAAGAGGCTAATTCAAAGCCCTATATATTTTTTTCCTTTTACGGCTGGTGGGGGTTGTAGTCTGAAAAAAATCTCGAACTTATTTTGAAAAGAATTTCTGAATTCGTCGGCCTGCGGGCGGTGAAACCGCCCGCAGGCAGGACTTTCAAAAATTTTTATCAAACGCCGCAAAATAGGCTCATAAAAAGCAAATCAAGATCTTCTAAAAGAAGAATGTTAAAATTTTAGAAAAATTTCAAGTTTATTTAAAAATAAAAAGAGCGGCAATTATATTATGCCGC
>JASEJL010000115.1 GCA_030016465.1 Patescibacteria group bacterium
GCTGGCGGTTCGTTTCGTTAATAACCGTCTGCTGTGTTTTTAAGAGGTCGTCCATTGTGGACACGAAATCGTCAAAAGCGGCAACCGCTTCTTTGACTCTCTCTTCTTCGTCTTTTTGAGGTATATTCCTCATATTTTTAGTATAACCCAATTTATTTTATTTCATCATAGGTTTCAGAGAAAATTTATTCCCATAGTTTATCCATAATTTTCCTTTAAAACCTATAAAATACTTAAATTTCAATTATCTTTCTCAAAAACCAACTAAATTCTACTCTTAATTTAAAATCTTTAAAAGATAAACTTTTATTAGTCTTTTTCTTTATTAGGGATTAACTTTAATTTTGTATTATCCTTTCAGTTTTTTTCTTAAATCCTGTAATATTTCTGCTGCTATCTCTTTTCCCCCAAGACCAAACGCAATAGCTCCCGTCGCCACTATTCCCACAAAAATAATCTTAATCAAATCAAAAATCCAACTTGCTGCTTCAAATCTCAATTGTTGCAAAATAGCTAAAACGGCGAAAACCCAAATTGACCATTTAACAATCGTGCTGACCAGACGACCATAACCCACTCTCATTCCCTCTACTGTCGCCCGAAGAATTTTCTCCACAATATCAACCACAATTACTGTCACCACCAGAATTAAAACTGCAATAACTACATTAGATAAATAAGCCAGAATGCTCCTTAGAAAATCAGCAAACCCAACCAAACCTAAAATTTCCACTGCTATTAACATAAAAACAATCACCAAAATCCATTTGACAATTGCGCCAATAAAGTCCGAGGGATTAACTTTCAGTTCGGCTTTCTCTAAAGCCGTCTTCCAACCAGCTCTTTCAAAAAATTGATTTAATTTTATTCGGATTAAGATTTCGGCCACTAATTTACCAATGGCCTGAGCCACAAGCCAACCAACAATAAAGACAATTATGACACAAATGAGATTAGGAATAAAACCCAAAAAGCCACTCCAGAGTGCTAATAAACCAGCGGTTGTAGTTTCCATCCAATTTTGAACTAACATAGTAATTTTATATTTTTAAACTTTTAAATTTCGACCTTGGTATAATGCAATAAGCACTTTTACAATTAGATTATAATCTTATTGGCTCAAGAATTTTTTTCAAACTTTCTTTTTTGTCAATATTTTTCAAGACTCATTAATGGCTAACTATAATTTTCTCCAGAGAGATTCAATTTCAACTAAACACAAAATGCCTATTATAATTAAAATCACTGGCCAGTAAAATTCTTTAGCGACTATCCCCACATTACAAAGGTAATACCAAATTCCCCAAAAAATTAAGCCAATTCCAATGCATTTATGATGCCAAATCATTATAGATTTAATTAACTTTTTTATTTCTTCATCCATAAATTTTTGTTATAAGTTTTATTTTTGACCTTTCTGTCTGCTGAAATTAATATATTATACAACAACCCAAAAAAGGCTGTCCAGTGGAAAACTAAGGTGTTTGTTGGACGAAGTCAAAACTTTTTTGCCCGCTTGCCAAAAAAATTCTCATAAAAATTTTTCTATTTTCAATACTAGTTACTTACTTAAATCCTGTATGAATTATGAATTTCGTTCCTTATATCAAATTTATACGAGAAAATGGTAAATTTATGCTTAATAATGAACCTAATAAAAGGTTAGGAGGTTCAGTATCTTTTCTGTTTTTCTTTATTTTAAGTTCATTTTTGGCATTTTTTGCGTATTTTTAGGCAAAATTTAAGTAGTAACATGCAACTAAATTTTTTGTTTTCTATCAGTTTTGCACTTTCTCATAATCGTTAATAATTATTTAAACATTTTGCTTGAAAATTTTAGTTTTTATTTTCCACAAAATTCGAATTATTATCAGGACAACTATAAGCAGTAACCACCAGTTCCTGAGGATGTAAATAATTGCGCTAATTAGCCAGATACGTATCTGCTGCCAAGTTGGTATTTTCTCCTTGGGAACTTTTAGAAAAGGTATCTTCCTCTCTACTTCTTCTATCGGTTTCTTTAGAATGGGCTGTAATTCCCTTTCTTTTTCGATTTCCTCTTTCTTCATTTCTAATTTCCTAGTAATTTTTTCAACGATCTCTTCAGCCTCTTTGGTAATAGGTTTCATTATCCTTTTAACTCTTTCTGACACCACTTTTTGTGCCGGTTTTACTTCTTCTCCATCACTCAACCCATCATCAGTATCAGGACTTAGTGGATTGGTCCCTAGAGCTATCTCTTCTCCATCACTCAATCCATCACCATCAGTATCAGGATTTAGTGGATCAGTCC
>JASEJL010000015.1 GCA_030016465.1 Patescibacteria group bacterium
AAAGCGAAAAAGATTTTCAAGAAATTGAATACCCTGGCTTTGCCTTCGTTCCCCTAGTGACAGAAAACAAGGAACAGGGAACAGGAAACAATTATAGAAAATAGAACTGTACTATTACAAAAGGCAGATAATTTCGCTCATATAATTTACTCGTTATCACGAAAATTACCAAAGCAAGAAATTTTTGCAATAACATCTCAGCTTCGCAGAGCAGTTTTATCAATTCCACTAAATATTACTGAGGGTTTTGCGCGTCAAAACAAAAAAGAATATAAAAGATTTTTAGAAATTGCTTATGGGTCCTTGAAAGAAATGAAGTATCTTTTACATTTCACTTTTACCGAAAAATATCTTCAGAAAGAAGATTACCAAAATTCATTAGATCTTGCAGAGGAATTAGGTAAATTATTATGGGTTTCTATTCAAACATTAAAAAAGGGACAATAATCTGGTTCTTATTTTTTGTTTCTTGTTTCTCGTTCCTTATTTGGCAAGGGATGTATTTACCAAAAGACATTGATATGGCTGAAGAAAAACTTTTTTCAGTTAAAAAAGGTCAAGGTCTTTTTCAAATTGCCGAAAACCTGGAAAAAGAAGGTTTAATTAAAAACAAATATTTTTTTGTTTTTTACGCTTTCATTCAAGGGAAGGCAAAAAAGCTACAGGCAGGGGAGTACGAATTAAACTCAGCGATGAGTATTGCTGAGATTGCTGAAAAAATTATTTCTGGAGATATAACAAAAATAGTGGTGACCATACCTGAAGGGTTTACTGTAAAACAGATTGAAGAAAGGCTTGGATTGAAATTACCAGGAGAAAACTTAGAGGGATTTTTATTTCCAGATACTTATCAATTTTCGATAAATGTCACAGGCGAGGAAGTGGTTAAAAAAATGCGAGAAAATTTCGAAAGGAAATTGTCAGCAGAATTGAGAGAAGAAATTGAGAGGCAAGGAAAAACAATTTTTGAGATAGTAACTATGGCTTCTTTGATTGAAAAAGAAGTTAAAACAAAAGAAGATAGAGAGCTGGTTTCGGGAATTTTGTGGAAAAGATTAGAAGCTGGTATACCCCTGCAGGTAGATGCGACCATAACTTATATTACCGGCAAAAAAACCACCAAAATTTCTATTGCTGAAACTCAAATTGATTCTCCATATAATACTTATAAATATCAAGGATTGCCGATTGGCCCAATTTGTAATCCTGGTCTTGCAAGTATTTTGGCTGCAGTGTATCCTAAAAATAGTGAATACTGGTATTATCTTTCAACTCCAGAAGGAAAAACCATTTTCAGCAAAACCTTACAAGAACACAATATTGCTAAAGCTAGATATTTAAGATGAAGAAAACTTTGCTTTTTATTGTAATCATTGTTATAATCCTTATTGGAGTTTTTGGTTATCAAAATTTAATAAAAAAGGGAGAAGAGATTTCTCCCGAAGAGAAAGTTATGCCAGAAAAAGCTCTCAAAAATAAAAAAATTGTTATGATTGTGGCTTTTCGGGATTTTCGGGATGCAGAATATTTTGTCCCAAAAGAAATTTTAGAAGAGGCAGGAGCAGAAGTAAAAACCGCTAGCAATCAAAAAGGAACGGCTTTAGGAGCTGATGGAGGAGATGTGGAAATTGATTTATTAGTTTCAGAAATAAATCCGGCTGATTTCAATGCCATAGTTTTTGTTGGTGGACCAGGATGCCTTGATAATCTTGATAACGAAGATTCTTATCGAGTAGCCAGAGAAACGGTTTCCCAAAATAAAGTTTTAGCTTCAATTTGTATTTCACCAGTAATTTTAGCCAAGGCCGGAGTATTGAAGGGAAAGAAAGCCACGGTCTGGAGCTCTCCAATAAATAGAGGTCCGGTGAGAATTTTAGAGGAAAATGGAGCGATTTATCAAGATAAATCAGTAGTGGTTGAGGGAAAAATCGTCACGGCCAATGGCCCGGCCGCAGCTGAGGAATTTGGAAAAGCCATAATTGCCACTTTAAAATAATCACGGAGGTCGAAGAGACAAATCTTTTTTTCCTTCATCCGGCTATCGCCAGATTCGGGGATGGAACTCAACTATAAAAAAATTTTGTCTTGGATTTTAATCGCCATTGTGGTGATAGGAGTAGGTATTTGGATTTTTCTTCGTTATACTGGTGAAAAAAGTCTCCAGCTTATTTCACCCAAAGGTAACGAAATCTGGCGGGCGGGTAAAACCTACCAGATTACTTGGAAAGCAAAAAATATCGGAAAAGTGGGAATTACCTTGATTAAAGATAAAGAACCAAGAGAGTCAGAATGGATTGTTGAAGATTTCCCAGCTGGAAAGGGAAAATATGATTGGCAGATTTTTGCCTGGCAGGAACCAAGACAAGATTATAAAATCACCATTATTGAATATCCCTGGCAAGAGAAAAATAAAATTGATTCTTCTGAGAAAAACTTTACAATTTTAGGGCCTAAATTTGCTTCTTGCGATAGTCCTTCAATTGAGGCTGAATGGCCCTATCTGCCGAGCGATTTTCCCAATCTGAGAAAAGTTTTTATTACTAAAAAAAGTTTTCAAGGAAATTTAGAGGGTCTGGAAGGAGCTGATAAAAAATGCCAGGAAGAAGCTGAAGAACAAGGATTTAAAGGAACTTGGAAAGCTTTTTTAGGTGATGACAATACTTTAGCAATAGAACGTTTAAATTTAGAAGGTATTTTTGTGGAAGCTAAAGGAACGGAAGCTCTTCTTCCTCAAGAGACAGTCCCTGTTTATTTATGGCGAAATTTTGTTCAATTTTTAGAGAAAACTCAGCTTTCAGAAAAAAAAGAAACAGTTAAATTTGCCTATAATCTTTTAGAAAAATATTTCAATGACTTTTTAAAAAAATACCAAGAGCAGCAAGAGGAGAAAGTTTGTCATCGCCTTTTAGGAAAAAATTTTGATGAATTTTTAAAGAGATTATCAGATTCTTTGCTTATTAGCCAAGAAAAATTGGGGAAAGAGTTTTCAAAAAATTTAGAGAATATTTGGCTGGGCAGAATTAACAAAGAAAGCAAGAGAGATTGTATTGCTATTTTTGATAAATATCTTTCTCTTGACCCTTCTCTAAATTATAGTTTTACTACTACTTGTCAAAATTGGACAATAAGTGAAAGGAAAGTTCAAGGCTATCCACCAAAAGCTGATGAAAAAATAGAACTTCCAGCTTGCTATACTCCTGAGGGAGCAAGAGTTGATGCCGCTGCTCTGGCTGGTCTATCTTTAGGAGTGATTGAAAAGGAAGGAGAACAATTCTTTAGTTCTTTTTTAGGCAAAACTTGTGACCTCAGTCAAAAATTACTTTGTATTCAACAGTAAACTACGGCTTTGGAGTAAGGGTTGTTTAGATTTAGATACGTATGAGACGCTGTTAGGTTTGTAAGCTGATAACATTTTTCGTCGGACCATTAGCTTGACGCTTCTTGAGGAAGTGTTAACTTAATAATAAGATGAACCCGGTTTTTTGTCTGAAGATGATGAGATACTGGTAACACCTCTAAAATGTCAGGCATTGGTAGAATTAGAAGTAAGAAAAAGTCTCAAAAAAGCTTAAACCAATGTATCTCCTATGATTAAGTTTTTTAAATCTTCAAATTCTCGCTATTAAATATCCTCTTCCTCCGGTTTTCCATATTATCTATATGACATTGAAAGAATTGTTTCCCATGATCAAGCCTTGAAGTAATGCCAGATGTATTTGAAAATGGCTAGGAGTTGAATTAGAGGAATACAAAGATACTGCGAAAGCAGCTCAGGATTTAAGTCAAGGTGTTCTCTCCAAGAATTCGGCGATGATTTGCCATCGAGGCTGTAGTAAGTTATATGGTTTGGAAATTCTGGAAGAAAATATCCAGGATTTAAAGTTTAATTTCACTTCCTTTTTGGGAGTAAAGAAGTAGGTGATTTAGAAAGCAAACCACCTTTTTGTTTAGGTGTAACAAAATTGAGTTTTTTTCGTCAAATATTAAATATGGGAAAACAAATGAACCTAATTATTGTCCTTCTTTTAGTTCTGTTAGTCCTTAATGTTAATAAAAGGGGCTTGGTTAGGTTCATATAAAAACTAAATATCTAAAAGCAATGGATCTGGCCAAGCGGCCAGATTTTTAGTTCTTTAAATTTTAAATAAAGAATAAGGAAGGAAGTATTCCGAAATAGAAATTTGGCCAAAAATAGGAGTCCAATGTAATCCGGATTACTGGTGACAATTCGCTTTCTTTATCCGAGTGGGAGGGAATTAAGTCTCAAGCTATAGCCATTGTCGCGAAGGCAATAAAAAAGGAGGAGTTAAAATGGCTAAAAGAGAGGAGAAATTAAAGAAATTAGAGAGATATCTAAGAGGTCAAGCAGAATTCCAGAAGGCAATCTTGGAATTCCTAGCAAGAAATCCGGAGAGAAAGTATAGTTCTGAAGAAATATTTGAAGCAATTGAAGCAACAGAATCTACTTGTTGGAATTGGAAAGGTTTTAATAATGATGAAAGAAACAAGATTTTTTTTCAGCAATTAAGATATTTGGTCCAGGTGGGAATAGTAGAAGAAATTATAGAATATAAACAACTTTTGGATCCGGCTATATGTTATTACAGACTTAAAAAGAGCAAAAAAAGAGATCGCTTTTGGCGGGGTTACCCCTTTTAATATTTTAATAAGGCAATGTGAGTCCGGGGTAGTTTAATACTTTAATACTTTGCAAGGTAGTTTAATACTTTGCAAGAAGGACGCCTGGAATACCACCAGGAGGTGAAGGTTCAAATCCTTCCCCCGGCACCAAGCCAATAAGGCCCATAAGGATTTCTCCTTATTGGGCTTGTTTTTTTTATTCACGTACAGACACTTGATTTTATACTAATAATAAAGTAAAATTAAAAATAAAAATGGCAAAAATCAACCTAAAATTACTTAAAAAAGAAGCCCAAAAAGAGATTAAAAAGACCCGAGATTTAAAGGGTTTAAATGAGGTTTTTAATAAATATTTAGGAAAAAAAGGAGAATTGTCTCTGATTTTGCGGTCTTTGAAAAAATTACCAAAATTAAGAAGGGCCAAGATTGGAAGCGAAGTTAATGAACTTAAAGATTTTCTGAAAATAAAGTTTGAACAAAAAGCCGAAGAAATTAAAGAAAAAATTAAACAAAAGATTGAAGAAAAGGAGTGGATTGATATCACTGCTCCTGGAAGGAAACCTGCTTTAGGTCATTTACATCCTCTAACCCTAGTTAAAAGAAAAGTTGAGGAAATTTTTCAATCAATGGGGTTTACAGTAATAGAAGGTCCAGAAATTGAAACTGAATGGTATAACTTCGATGCCTTAAATATTCCCAAAGACCATCCAGCCAGAGATATTCTTTCTTTGGGTAAAACACTTTATTTAAAAGCCGGCGGGTTGATGAGAAGCCACACCTCTTCGGTTCAGATTCGCTATATGGAAAAAAATAATCCTCCTTTCCGGATTGTTGTTCCAGGAAGAATTTTCCGTCAGGAATCTACGGACAGCTCTCATGAAATTAACTTTTATCAACTTGAAGGATTAATGGTTGATAAAAACATTTCAGTGGCCAATTTTAAAGCAATTATTGAAGAATTTTTTAGGAGATTTTTTGGCAAGGATACCAAAATTCGCTTACGACCAAGCTATTTTCCTTTTGTTGAACCAGGTCTTGAAGTTGATTTAATCTGTCTAAGCTGTCAGGGAAAGGGTTGTTCGGTTTGCTCTCAAACTGGTTGGCTGGAAATGCTCGGTGCTGGCATGGTTCATCCCAATGTTTTTAAATCAGCAGGTTATAATCCGAAATTTTGGCAAGGGTTTGCTTTTGGAATGGGCTTAGACAGATTAACAATGATGAAATACAAAATTAATGACATCAGATTATTTTATAGTGGAGATTTAAGATTTTTAAATCAGTTTTAAAATATGGTTTTTTCCTATAATTGGTTACAATCATTTTTTAAAAAAAGATTACCTAATCCTCAAAAATTGGCTGAGCTTTTAACAATGCATAGTTTCGAGGTTAGTGAGGTAAAAAAAATAGGCAAGGATTGGATTTTAGATATTGATGTTTTACCAAACAGGGCTTCTGATTGTTTTTCCCATTTAGGTATTGCCCGTGAGATTTCCGCCATTACCGGCTTAAGTTATCAGAATCCGAGTTTAATAATTAGAGAAGATAAAGAATTAAAAACCAAAGATTTTGTGAGTGTCGAGGTCAAATCTCGACAGGCTTGTCCAAGATACACAGCCAGGGTGATTACTGAGGTTAAAGTTGGCTTTTCACCAAAGTGGATAAGAGAAAGATTGCAAATTTGTGGATTAAGACCGATTAATAATGTGGTTGACATTGCTAACTATGTAATGTTGGAAACCGGTCAACCCCTTCATGCTTTCGATCTCGAGAAACTCGAAAGCACAAATCCGAAATCCGAAATCCAAAATCCCAAACAAATCTCAAATCCCAAACCCCAAATTAAAAAAATTATCGTCAGATTTGCCAAAGAAGGTGAAAAGATAGTTACTTTAGATGAAGAAAAATATGATTTGGAAAAGAATATTTTAGTTATTGCCGATACCAAAAAACCAATAGCAATTGCCGGAATTAAAGGAGGATTAAGCGCGAAGATTGATTTAAAAACAAAAGTAGTTGTCTTAGAATCGGCCAATTTTAACTCTAGAGTTATCCGTCGGGGTTCAAAAAGTATTGATTTAAAAACCGATGCCTCCTGGCGTTTTGAACACGGTCTTGACCCAAACCTGACTGAATTGGCAATAAATAGAGCTGCTTATTTAATTCAGGAAATAACTGGAGGAAGAGTAGCCCTGGGTTTAGTTGATGTTTATCCTCAAAAAGTTTTACCTAAACAAATTAAATTAGATTTAAATTACGCTAAAAGTCTTCTTGGAATAGAAATTCCAAAAACCGAGATATTAAAAATTTTAAAAAAATTAGAATTTAAAATTGCAGGGGGTCGCCCCCTGCAATCTGCAGGGGGCGACCCCCTGCAGATTGAAGTTCAGGTGCCGACTTTTAGGTTAGACATTTCTTTGCCAGAGGATTTGATTGAGGAGATTGGTCGGATTTATGGCTATCAGAAAATTCCGGCTCGATTTCCCCTTGCCCTGCTGCAGCCGCCAAAAAGAAATTTAGATATTTTCTGGGAAGATAGGGCAAAAGATATTTTAAAAGAAATCGGCTTTAGCGAAGTTTACAATTATTCTTTCATTTCTGAGAAAGGTAGAGAAATTTTTCAATACAAAAATACCGAGTTAGTAGAGATAGTGAACCCAATCAGTTCTGATTTTCAATACTTAAGGCCAAGTTTAATTCCCAATCTTTTAAAAAATATTGAGAAAAACCAGAGAAACTTTGGGGAAATTAAAATTTTTGAATTGGGAAAGATTTTTAAAAAGGATTGTAAGGAAAAGAGAGCCCTTAGCGGAGTAATTACAGGTGAAGCCTTTTACGAATTAAAGGGAGTAGTCGATCTATTGCTAAATAAACTGGGAATAAGCAATATCTGGTATGACGAATATCAACCAACGCCTGAAGAGTCAAAATTTTCCCTTTGGCATCCAAAAAAGTGCGCTGAGATAAAAGTTAATCATGAGGAAATTGGTTTTTTGGGAGAGATTTCTCCAAGGATTTTGGATAATTTAAAAATTGGAACTAAAGTCACCGTTTTTGACATTGATTTTGAAAAACTTTCTAAGTTAGCTTCCGAAGAACATGAATATCAGCCAATTTCTCGATTCCCGTCGGCCATTAGAGATTTAGCAATCTTGGTTCCTTGGGAAACCAGGATAGAAGAAGTTTTAAATGAAATTGAAACCGCAGGTGGCTTGCTGATTCGCGATATTGACCTTTTTGATATTTACGAAGGTGAAGAGCTGCCCGCTGGCAAGAAAAGTTTAGCTTTTCATATAATTTATCAGGCCCAAGATAGAACTCTAACTTCAGAAGAAATAAATCTGCTCCAAAAAAAGATAATTTCCGTTTTAGAAAAAAATTCAGGTTGGGAAGTGAGAAAATAGATTTACCTGAATTTTCTTAAATCTTTAATTTTAAATCTTAAATATGATTCGTAAAAAAACATCCCAAAAACTAAAAAAGGAAAGTACTAAAAAAGAAAGCACTTACGAAGCCAAGGATATCTATGTTCTTGAAGGTTTAGAGCCGGTTCGAAAAAGACCGGCAATGTATATTGGTTCAACGGGTCCTGACGGTCTGCATCACTTAATCTGGGAGTGTGTTGATAACTCAGTAAGTTATCAAACACCAATAATAATCAAAAATCAGAACAAAATTCAAATTAGGAAAATTGGAGAAATAACGAATAATCTTTTTGAGAAAAATGCTGCCTTTGTTGAGAAATCAACCGATGGAAATGCTGAAATTTTGAGATCGGGCTTCAAAATTGAGTCATTATCATTTAGTCCTCAAGATTTAAAGCTGAAATTTCAGCCGGTTTTTTCGTTAATTCGCCATAAAGTAAATAGCGAAATTTATAGAGTTACTTTACAAAATGGTCGTCAAATAGAAATTACCCCTTACCATTCGTTGTTTACATTAAAAGACGGTCAAGTTTTACCAATTAAAGGTTCTGAAATTCAGATTGCAACTCCAATAGTTATTCCAAAAACTTGGCCAGAAGTTGAAAAACCAATTAAAGAAATTGATTTGATTGATGAACTATTAAAGTTGCCACTAGAAAAAACCGAAAGAATAAATTTATATAAATTAACCACCCTATTTAAAAGAGATATTGAGTTAGGTTTAAAAATTAAAGCTCAACTTTCTCAATATAAAAAATCAAGACATAGGGCTAAAATCTGGCAAAATTATTTAAGGTATAATTATTTACCATTTAATTTAATTAGAGAATTTAATTCCGAGGAATTAGAAAAAATTAAAAAAGAAAATCCTTATTTGGGTAACAAAAGAAATGAGAATTGGAAACTGGGCTATAAATTAAAAGTTACTAAAGAACTAGTAGAGCTTTTGGGAATTTTTGCCGCCAAAGGTTGTATTGTAAAGAATAAAAATATTTTTAACAGAGTAGTTTTCGGGTTAGCTGCCAAAGAAAAAGATTTAATTGATTATACTTGTTTGTTAATCAAAAAAGTTTTTGGGTTTAGAACAAAATCTCATTATGTTCACCAGAGAGCTAAAACGGTAACAATTGATTCTTATTTGGTTACTTTAATCTTTAAAGATATTATAAAAACTGGCGAAAATAGTTCTAACAAGAGAATACCTGATTTAATTTTCAATTTAAATAGAAAGTTAAAGGAAAGATATTTAATTGGTTATTTCTCTGGTGATGGTTATCCAACAAAAGTGTGGGTTAGGCATTTAACTTGCGATACAATTCCTCCCGAGTCAGAGAGAAGAAAATTTTCTATGACGACAAAAAATAAGGACTTAATTTCCGATTTCTCCTATCTTTTTTCTTCTCTGAATAAAAACTATTCTTACAGTGAAAGAAAAAGGGAGAAAAAAAGATTTATTAATATAAATTATAAAGGGATAACGAAAAAACGAGAAATTAAATCTCAGGAAGTTTCTTTTACGCTCGATTTTTACTGGAATACCAATTCGTCTTATTTCAATTATCTTCCTCTAAAAGAAACTATTCAGGCGATTTCTTGGAAAAGACCTTATTCATATAGCTTCAATACTCGAGGGGGAGTTTCTTTAAATAAGATTTTAGCTCTTCCAGAACAGAATAGAATACTTTTATATCAGCCAGCACTCACTTTTTTAAATTCAGATCTGGATATATTAAAAGTTAGAAAAATTGAAAAAATAAATTATGATTATCCTTGGGTTTATGATATTTCTGTGCCAAATGGAGAAAATTTTGTAGCTGGATTTTCACCGATATGCGCAAAAAATTCCTTGGACGAAGCTCTGGCTGGCTATTGCAAAAATATTGAAGTCACTTTTTTACCACAAAATCGAGTTAAAACCGTTGATGATGGCAGAGGGATTCCGGTGGAAAAACATCCTCAAACAAAAAAATCTGCTTTGGAAACAGTAATGACAACTTTACATGCTGGAGCGAAATTTGGAGGCAAGTCCTATCAAGTAGCCGGCGGTTTGCATGGAGTAGGAGTATCGGTAGTTTGTGCTTTATCTTCTTGGATGAGAGTTGAGGTCTGCCGAAATGGAATAAAATATAGCCAAGAATATTCCCGAGGAAAAGTAAAAACAAAAGTAAAAAAAATCGGGAAATGCAAAAATACTGGCACCACAGTTATTTTTGAACCAGACCTGGAAATTTTTAAGGAAATTAAATGGGATTTAAAAAGAATTTTAAACCACCTCAGGCAGCAGGCCTATTTGACCAAAGGAATAAGGATAAAGTTTATTGACCAGCGAGAAAAACCGGAAAAATCTTACAGTTTCTATTTTGAGGGCGGCTTGGCATCTTATGTTAAATATCTAACTCGGGGAATAACTCTTCGGCATCCGAATATTTTTTATGGTTCTGGCGAAAAAAATGGAATAGTGGTGGAAGCTGCTCTTCGCTATACCGACGAATACGAATGCTATGAAGAAAGTTTTGCTAATAATATTTACACTGGAGAAGGCGGTACTCATTTGACTGGTTTCAAAACTGCCATAACCAAAACTCTTAATGACTATGCCAGAAAAAATGGCTTCTTGAAAGAAAATGATGAAAATTTAAACGGAGAAGATGTTAGAGAGGGTTTAACCGGTGTGGTTTCTGTTAAAATTAGAGAACCCCAGTTTGAAGGTCAGACTAAAGCCAAACTGGGAAATTTCGAGGCAAAAACGGCGGTAGAAGCGGTAGTTTCGGAAACCTTCAGTGATTTTTTGGAGAGAAATCCTCAAGATGCTAGAAGTATTATCGAAAAGTGTATTTTGTCCCAGCGAGCCAGAAAGGCGGCCAAAACAGCCCGGGAGACAGTTTTAAGAAAAGGAGTTTTAGAAGGATTAGCTTTACCCGGCAAGTTGGCTGATTGTATTTCCCGAAAACCGGAAGAATCAGAACTTTATATCGTTGAAGGAGAGTCGGCCGGAGGTTCGAGTCGTCAAGCCAGAGATCGTCACTTTCAAGCCATTTTGCCTCTCAGAGGTAAAATTTTAAATGTTGAAAGAACACGTTTAGATAAAATGTTGGCATCAAAAGAAATAAAAACTTTGATTATTGCTTTGGGAACGGCAATTGGCGACGATTTTAATATTGAAAAAGCTAGATATCATCGGATTATAATAATGTGCGATGCTGATAGTATAACAGGCGATACTCCAATTTTACTTTTTGATAAAGAAAAACAAGAATTTTTCTTATCGGAAGTTGAGAAATTCATTGAAAATTGTGATGATACGACAAAGTACCAAGTTTTAACTTGTAATTCAAAAACTAAAAAAAGAGAATTAAAAGAGATTTATCAGACTATAAAACATCCTTTAAGAACCCCGCTTTATGAGATAAAGACATATTGCGGTTATCCAATAAAGATTACTTCTTGTCATAGTATTTACACTTATCAAAATAGAGAAATTATAACTAAAAAAGGAAATGAGATTAAAAAAGGAGATTTGCTTATTTTTCCAAAATCATTTCCTCGTCAGGATAAAGAATATATTTTGGATTTAAAAGATATAATTTTAAACTCAGATTCAAAAAATATTTCAATAAAAATTCTTCGGAATAGAATAAGGCAAGTACCACTAACAGCTTGGTCTGAATTAGATTCTCATTCTTGGTTTAAACTCCAGAGAAAAAGGGAATTAGTAGAGATTTCTCGAAAGAAAATGGGAGAATCAATTGGAATTTATGATAAAATTATTCACCAATGGGAACAAAAAATTGATAACGTAATGCCGAGATTTTACCAATTCGAAAATTATTTAAATCAACTCAAAATTGAGGAAAATAATCTCAATTATAATATTTATATTCCCTTAAAGGAATGGAAAGAAAAAAATTTTCCTAGCGATGTCGAATTTTATCTTGAAAACCGCAGGCATAAAATCAAAACAGAATTTAAATTAGATAAAGATTTAGCTTATTTTATTGGATTTTTCTTAGGTGGCGGCTGTTTTGTTTCAGAAAAAGGCAGTTCCAATAGATTTTCTTTTTCTCTTAATGAAGAAAAAGCTAAGCGGTATTTTAAAGATCTTTCCCGAATTGTAAAAGAAAAATTACATGCTAAGCTTATTTTGGAAAAACGTCCTAAAACTCACAATATTCTGCTTCATTTTCACTCTTTTGAATTTAAACTTCTTTTAGAGAAACTTGGTCTTTTAGAAAAAAGAATTTATCAGAAATTTATTCCAAATATATTCTTCAATACTAAAAGAGAAATTCAAACTGCTCTCCTCAGAGGATTGCTTCAAAGCAATGGATTTATTACTGTTTGGCCCGAAGAGAAGCCAACTAAAGTAATTTATGGCTGGCGTCTTTCTTCTCAAAAGATTATTGAAGGCATTCTCACCATTTTTAGACAATGGGGAATATTCCCAAGTTATTCAATAAGTAAAGGCAAAAACCATCTAAGGCAAGATGGAAAAGTTATTCGTTCTAATTTCAGATCTTACAATTTATCAATTTCTACAGTTCCATATTTACTCGAGACTAAAAATGTTTGGGAATCCCATAAAGATGCCTGGAAATTAGAAGATTATTTAAAGAAAGTTAATTACAAAAAAGTTATTGGAAAATACATTCAACCAATTTCCTCAGATTTCGTTGGTCTAAAAGTGAGAGAAATTAAACAGATTAAAAATCCAAAAGATAAATTTGTTTATGACTTTTCGGTTTGGAAAGATCAGAATTTTTTTGCCGGAGTTGGTGGAGTTCTTCTTCATAATAGTGATGGAAACCATATTAAAACTTTGCTTTTAACCCTTTTTTATCGTCATTTCAGGTCATTGATTGAAAGGGGATATCTTTATATCGCCCAGCCGCCGCTTTATAAAATTCAATCTGGAAAAGAGATTAAATATGCTTATACTGAAGATCAGAAACTGGCGGTTTTGAAATCATTAAAAAAAGGAAGAACCACCGGAAGCGAGTCGAGCATTTCTATTCAAAGATATAAGGGTTTGGGAGAAATGAATTCAATTGAACTTTGGGAAACAACAATGAATCCTAAAAATCGAGTTTTACTTCAGGTTACCATTGAAGATGCCAAAGAAGCTGATAGAATTTTTGATATCTTAATGGGAGCTGAAGTTTTTCCGAGGAAAAAGTTTATTCAAACGCATGCAAAAACAGTCAAAAATTTAGATATATAGAATGTTTAATAAAATCATCACTTTTCTAAAAGAAGTACAGTTGGAAATGAAAAAGGTTAACTGGCCAACCAGAGAAGAGACAATTAAGTATACCTTGATGGTTATTGCGGTATCTTTGGCGGTAGCCATATTTTTAGGCGGCTTTGATTTCGTTTTTACAACCTTACTAAATTGGTTTATTATTAAATAGCCACTATGCCCAAACAGAAATTACCTAAAGAAAGAAATTGGTATGTTATTCATACTTACTCTGGTTATGAAGATGCCGTTGCCAAAAATTTAAAGCAACGGATTGAATCATTGGGAATGGAAGATAAGATTTTTAACGTTATTGTACCAAAAGAAAAAAAGATTAAAATAAAAAATGGCAAGAGAAAAGTGATTGAAGAAAAAATTTATCCTGGCTATGTCTTGGTAGAAATGATTGTTACCGATGATTCCTGGTATGTGGTCAGAAATACCCCTGATGTTACTGGTTTTGTTGGAGCAGGCACCACCCCGGTTCCGGTTTCTAAAGAAGAAATTGATAATTTAATGAAAAGAATAGGTCAGGAAGAACCTCAGTATAAAATTGAGGTTAAAATAGGGGATTTAGTAAAAATTATTGATGGACCCTTCAAAGATTTTGACGGCAAAGTTTCGGAAATCGATGAAGAGCGTGGGAAAGTTAAAGTTTTGATAAACATGTTTGGCAGGGACACCCCGGTTGAGTTGGACTCTCTCCAAATAAAGAAACTTTAAATGTTTAATCTCGGAGTTTGAACGTGGCTAAAAAATTAAAGCAATTATTAAATTACAGATTCCGGCAGCTCAGGCTACTCCGGCACCGCCGGTATCCGGCTTTAGCTCAACATGGTTTAAATATTGCCGAATTTTGCCAAAAATTTAATGAATTAATAAAAAATCAGCAAGGTTTTACTATTCCAGTTGAAATTACAGTTTATGAAGATAGAGCTTATGAATTTAAATTAAAACAGTCTCCAACTTCTGAACTTTTGAAAAGAGCAGCTGGAATTGAAAAAGACTCTATTCAAGCAAATAAAACTAAAGTTGGAAAAATTACTAAAACCCAACTTAGAGAAATAACCCAAAAGAAAATGGAAGATTTAAATACACCAAACATTGAAGTTGCAATGAAGATAATTGAAGGCACTGCCAAATCAATGGGAATAACTATAGAATAATATGTCCCGTCCATCTAAAGATAGATATTATCTAAATATTGCTAAAGAGATTGCTCAGAGATCAACTTGTCTGCGAGTTAAATTTGGAGCAATTGTGGTAAAAGATGATGTGATTGTGGCTACTGGTTATGTGGGCGCATCAAGAAAAACAAAAGATTGTTTAGAAAGAGGAGTTTGCCTTAGAGATCAAGAGAAAATCCCTCATGGTCAAAGATATGAACTTTGTCGCTCGGTTCATGCTGAAATGAACTGTTTAATCAATGCTGCCAGATCAGGAGCAAAAGCTCTTGAGGGAGATATGTTTATTTATGGTGAAAATAATCAAGGAAAAGTAATAGATGCCTTCCCTTGTTTTATTTGTAAAAAAATGATCATTAATACGGGTTTAAATAGAGTGGTTTGTTCAACCAAAGATGGAGATTTTAAAATTTTTAATATCCAAGATTGGGTAAAAGACTGGCAGGAAAAAGATATTTTAGATGATAAATATCAATATGGCCAAGATCAAAATTTGATTTAATATAGAAACAAAATTAAAAAATGAATATGAAGGTGAAAATATGCTAAAAGTTGGTTTTTTAGAAGATGAACCAGTGATTTTAGCTGCCTTGGGTGTAAAAATTTCTCAGACCCCATTTGAAAAAGGAAGCCTAGATGAGCTTTATCAGGAATGTCGGATAAACAGAGAAGAATCTAAAGACTTAGTCAATAAGATAATGGGAAAGCACAGGCACTTGATTCTGGCTGATTTTCTGCCCTATGCTATAACCTTAGAAGATATTTCAAGATTAGCAGCGATTTACTTCTGGCGGAATGTAAGTGCTAATAATCTGGTTTTTGGTGCTGGCATCGAAGCTTCCTTTAGAGTGATAAGGCCAAATAGATATAACCAGACAGTTAGTGATTTAGGGAAAAGAGCATTTGAGATCTATGAAAAAGCTATTAATCTCGGGGTTCCAGAACAAGACGCTAGATATATGTTGCCCGAGGGAACGCTAACTAGAATGATATTTTCTGCTTCTCCTCGATATCTAGTAAAACTGGCAGATTCTTTGGAAGGGGCACCACTGCCAGAACTTAAAGAAATTGGCAAAGAGATTAAGATGATAGTTAAGGAAAAATTTAGCTTGGAAGTCCCAAAAGAGTCTTTTCCTTCAGAGTGGAAATTCTGGAGTCATCATCGCCCCAAAGAGGAAATTGAAGAGGGAATTTCTCTTGACTATCGAGGAGAAATTCACTCTGTTTCTTTGAATACGAGAGTTAAAGGGAGTCTGGCCATGTATGCCCAACTAGTGAGACAAAGGCAAATTCTTTGTGATATAGAACCTTTGGAGGAAATTGCCAAAAAAGGAAGATTTGTTATTCCTTCCAGTTTTCCCGAAGAGCTAAAGAAAGATTATAAAGAGATAGCTAGGCAAGCAAAGATATCGCAAACAGAGTTGATAGAAAAGCAAGACCCAAATTTCGTCTATTTTCTTTTATTAGGCCAAGAGGCAGGATCTGTGATCTATGGAAAAGGTTCCCCAGTTATTGAAACTTCAAGAGCAAGATCAGAAGGAGTTGCCCAATGGGAAATAAGGAACAAAGTCGGAATTCCAATCACCAAGGAACTAGCAAAATACCAAGAACTAAGAAAAGAAATTGGTCCTAGATGTTGGAGAGAAGGAAATTGTATAGAGCCTGAAACTTTTAAAACAAAAAAGAGCATTTGTAAAGCCTTTAATCTGACCAGAGGAAGATGGCAAGGGACACTGGAAGAATTGCTTGAAGTACTCAGGGAACCTTATCAGATTTTTGAAATATAACTAACCCGAAGCTTTTTTATTTTTAAAAATGGATACCGGCAAGGAATTAAAACAGAAAATTTAGATTACCCTTTAGACCTAATAAAAAAATTATTTATAATACAGAAGTCATTGAAGAAATAAAAAGCCAGATCAAAAGATTAAAAAATTTATGAAAAAAGTAAAAGCAATTTTAAAATTACAAATTCCGGCAGGTCAAGCTACGCCGGCACCGCCAGTTGGTCCGGCTTTGGCTCCTCATGGTTTAAATATTATGGAATTCTGCCAGAAATTTAATGAATTGACCAAAAACCAATCAGGTTGGCTAATACCGGTTGAAATTACCGTTTATGAAGACAGAACATATGAGCTAAAATTAAAACAGCCGCCAGCTTCCGAACTATTAAAAAAGGCAGCCGGGATTGAAAAGGGTTCTGGCGAACCAAATAAAAACAAAGTCGGGAAAATTACTCGAGAGCAATTGAGAAAAATAGCTGAGCAAAAAATGGCCGACTTAAATACCGAAAATCTTGAAGCAGCAGAAAAGATAATTATGGGTACAGCAAAACAAATGGGAATAGAGATTGATAGAGATAAAAGATAATAGATAATAAAGAAAAAAAGAAAGACAAAATTAGTTTTTTTTCCAATTTTTAAACTCTTTTCAATACTAATTTCCTTTGATTAAAAGTAAAA